>CAZFVT010000119.1:0-8905 GCA_964522355.1 uncultured Woeseiaceae bacterium
CGCAGCCGATAGCCCCCCCACCGAACGCTTTCGACTAAACGACCGCTACCGGACCGTGGTTATCGCAGTGGTCGCCGTGTGGATGATGCAGGTGCCCGTCCACGAGATAGTCCACGTGATCGCCGTGCGGTACGGCCGGATGACCGCATCCCGGGCCGTGCGTGTGGCCGGCGTCGTGCGCCGAGCAGTCATGGTTCACACAGCCGTCCGGGTTGCTGTCGGACACGTCGATCGCATGCTCGTCGTAGTGATCGTCATGCGGGCAGTGAAGGTGACCGTCGTGCAGATAGCCAACGTGGTCGCCGTGCTTGATGGCAACGTGGCCGCAGCCGGGCCCGTGGTCATGATCGTGGTTCTCGTGAATTTCGTGCGACATGGTTTTCTCCTGTGCGCCGTATCAAAGTGATACTGATGGATCCGCGTGATCCAGCACATTGCGGACCAACGTTTCGACGTGTGAATCAGCCAATCGGTAATACATGTCACGGCCTTCGCGGCGGCGCTTCACCAGGTTCTCCTTGAGCAGAATCCGCAGACGTTGCGACGTGGTCGACATCTCGGCCTGGGTCCGCTCTGCGATCTCCGAAACCTGGAGTTCCCCGGCGAGCAGCAGGTCAAGGATCTGCAGCCTGGCGGGGTCGCCCCCGGCGCGCAGCATGCCCGCTGCCCGGTCTATGACCGACAGCGGCGTTTGTTTTGCCGGCGCCCTCGAAGCTTTTGACAAAATATCACCAGTTGTTCATTTCATCATTTCGTGAAATGAAGATATACAGCATGACCGTCAATTTCAAGTGTTTGGGTCACTTCTGGGGCTTGAGGGCAGGTCGAACGTGCGGCGATTGGGGCGGCAATGCGCCCCCGCGTCTAGAGTGCCGCGTCGGCCTCGAGGGTCATCACGAGCGGCAGATGGTCTGAAACGCCCTCGCGGGCATCGAGGTCGAAGCGCCGAACCGTGCCGTCATCGTTCATCTGATCATCGTGTCGGTTGGCAATGAACACGCCGCCCGTCGGTATACGCCAGGTCGATGTGCCTGACCTGGCCGGTGAGAAAAGAACCATGTCGAGAAAGGACCAGCTATCGCCCGTGGCCCAGTAGTTGGTACCCCGGCATCCTTCGCAGTCAACCTCGTGGGCAACCGTCCAGAACGGTCGGACGCGATCGTCCATGATACTCGTGTCGGTCATTTCGCGTACCGGCGTGTTGAAGTCGCCGGCGGCAAAGACGTCGTGGTTCTCCGGTACGGCATCTCGCAGCGCATTCAAGCGGTCGTAAGCGGCCTCGCGCATCTCGATGGGATGGAAAGGCGCCGGGAAGTGGACGCTGAATCCGGTCAGGCGTCGGCCGTCCGGCAGCTCGAAGGTGACTTCCAGTATGCCCCGGGTGTCGTCGGCGCGGTCCGGCCAGGCAGACGCATCAAAGGCATGAAGCACCGGCCCACCCACGACCGGCAGCCGCGTCAGGAAGGCCACGTCAATGCCGCGCAGATCCTGTCCTTCTATGAGGATGGCGTCGCCGTAGCCGGCTTCAGTGAGATAGTCGCGAGAGAGCCGGGTGACGATCGCCGCGTTCTCAACTTCCTGCAGGGCGATAACGTCCGGGCCCCTGCCGTCGTTAACTTGCAGGATGGCACCCGCAAGCTGCCGGAGCTTGAAGTCGAGCGCGTCTTCGCTCCAGTCGAGCTCAAGGCAGTCCCACCGCCAAAGTTCGACCTCTATGCTGTCGCATCGAGCGATATGCGTCGGGTCGTCCTTGGCCGAGCGCGGCAGGTAGGTGTGGTCGTCCTTGCCGCTGTCGTCGCGGGTGTCAAACAGGTTCTCGACGTTGAAGGCCATGATCGTGACGCCAGGTGGCGCACGCTCGGCGTCGCTGCTGATGGATTCCGGCTTATTGCCCTGCGCGCAGGCGAACAGCGTCAGGCAAGAGGCGACGCACAGGATGTGATTCGCTGCGACGCTAAGTCTCATAGCGTTAGTCGAGCTTCCGCAGGACCGACAGCTTGTCGCCGCTTGAATTCGGCTTCCAGCCACCGTAGGTCGGGTTCGGAAGCATGAACCAGGTCTTGCCCCAGTTCCCGGCATACGATCCTGCCAGCTCTCTCGCCGAGGTCTCGTCCAGGTCGTCAGGCTCTGCCGTAAAGTCGCCGAGTTGATCGCCGAACAACATGACAATTCGACGCTCACGTTCCACGCAGCTGCGCCGCGAGGTCTTGTCTGACGACCAGACACCCGCCGCCCGTTCCTCCTCGGACAGGTCGGCCATGCAGGCCTCCGGCGGGCGCTCACGTCGGATGTACAGCGTCGTCTCGCGAGTATCGATGTCGACGTCTTCCAGGTTCTCGAGCGTCTCTTCCTTCTGCGGACAGACATCCGTCGTATCTGCCCTCGGCCGACACGAGCGGTTGGTGACAAAAGCAACATGGACACCCAGCGCCTGGCTGGTACGAATGAAGTCCACGACGCCGGGCACGGCGGTCGCGGAGCCTTGCTCAATCCAGTCGTCCCAGGTCGCGATGTCGTAGACGGTGTTGTCGGCGATCAACTGCGCCTGGTATGGCGAGTTGTCGAGGACGGTTTCATCGATATCCAGCACCACCGCCATGGTCGCAGGATCGCCGGCCGAGGCGATCTCTTTGAGCGCTGCGGCGGCCGAGGCGTAAAGACTGCTCGTCACCGCGGCATACTCGGTTGAGGACTGCAGCCAGGTAACAGCGTCAAGGTTGTCATGCGTCTGCGCGGGACCCTGTGACGGGCCTGTGGCGCATCCCGCCGCGCCAAGGCTGGCCAGCATCAGGAGAAGGCGCTTGGGTTTCCACAGTGACGTCATATCAGTGCTCCTGGCGTTCGCATCGATGATTGTCGGCGAGCGTTTGTGAGGTTACAGGCGATCGCGCACCGGCGACACTAGCAGCAGCCCACAACCCGCGGATGCGTGGGTTCCGGTTTGATCACGTTCGACAGGGTGCCGATACCGGAAATCGTAATGTCCACCCGGTCGTCGATCTGCTGCAGGCGTTCGGGCCTGGGGCCGTCACCGGCGGGCAGGCCGATCACCACTACGTCACCCGGAAACATCGTCACAGCCGAGGAAATATAGGCAATCGTTTCCTCGATCGTATGGCGGATGTCCGACAATACGTTCGACTGAACAACCTCGTCGTTGACCTTCGTTTCGACGGTGATGCCGTAGGGATCTTCGCCAAACTCGTCTTCGGTCGTGATCCAGGGCCCGAATGCTGCCGACATGTCGAACATTCGAGCAATGCCGAACTGCGACGAGTGTTCGAGAAAACCCTTGGCCGTGCCGTCGTTATAAATGGAATAGCCAAAAATGTGCTTGAGAGCGTGATCGACCTTTATATAGCGTCCGCCACGACCCAGCACGACGACGATCTTGCCTTCGCACTCCAGGGTCTTGGTCCAGAGCGGTATGTCGAGATCGATGCCGTGCGCAACGTGATTTCGTGGCGTACGCAGGGTGACGGTCGGGTGCTCCGCTGTCCTGAGCCGCTCGGCCTCCGACGGATCGGATGAATTCGCGGTGACGACAAAAGTCGCCCAGGGAATGATCGGCGGGTTGAGCTGGATATCGTCGAGATTGAAGCTCTCCAGCTTGTCTCCGGCGGTTTTGATCTGGTGGCGCGCGTAGGGACCGCGCTTGATCACGTCCATGACCGTCTGCGGCATGCCACGGCTTTCCCGGTCGGGGGACAGGACGGTCTGGCCGTCCTCTTGTAACCAGCCGACGCGCTCGTAGCCGCCGTGCTCAAAAGACAGGAACTTCAATTCACATTCTCTTCGTCACCGCAAATTTCCGCGGCGGGGAGGGGATGATAAAGGCGCAGGGACCGGGCTCGCAAACCAGTGCACGCGCCGCCAATGCCCGCGAACCGCCCGGCCACGGCCACCTCCGGTTCCCCATGAGCGGAGCGCTCCGTATGCCTTTATAATGCGCAGCGCCTGCGCCGACCGGATCGTCGGCGCTGGAACCTCGAAATCCCTGTTTTTCGCCCCATATCAGCGCGAGACAAACCTCGAAAGGATGCACCCACATGGGCCCCAAGATTCCCGTCACCGTTCTCACCGGCTTTCTTGGCAGCGGTAAGACGACGCTGCTGAATCGCATACTGTCCGAGGACCATGGGCTGCGCATCGCCGTCATCGAAAACGAATTCGGTGAAATCGGTATTGACCAGGATCTTGTTATCAACGCCGACGAAGAAGTCTTCGAGATGAATAATGGCTGCATCTGCTGCAACGTTCGCGGCGACCTCATCCGAATTCTTGCCGAGCTGGTAGACAGGAAGGGACAGATCGACCGGATCGTGCTTGAGACCACCGGTATGGCCGATCCTGCACCCGTCGCTCAGACCTTTCTCGTGCAGGAAGACGTCCAGGAAAACTACGAGCTTGACGGCATCGTCACGCTCGTCGATAGCAAACACATCGGCCCGCACCTCGATAGCGAGACTGACGAGGTGCTCGCCCAGGTCGCTTTCGCGGACAAGCTGATCGTCAACAAGATCGATCTCGTCTCGGAAGACGATAAAGACGCCCTCAAAAAGCGGCTCCGCGGTATGAACACCATGGCGGAGCTCTACGACGCGACGATGGCAGACGCGCCGATCGCCGAACTGCTCGATATTGGTGGCTTCAACGTAGAGCGTGCAGTAGAGATGAAGCCCAGCTTCCTTGATCCCGAGTATCCGTTCGCCTGGGCGGGTGCCTGGACGCTGCCCGCCGGGGACTACACGCTCAAGGCCTCCGGCGGTCACGGGCACGATCATGATCACGACCATAGCCTTGACCACGACCATGCCCATAGTCACGACCATGACCATGACAACGATCATGACGATCATCATCATGGCGACATCGCCGCGATGTCGCTGGTCATGACCTGTGTTGATTCGGCTCAGGACGCTGATCTCAAGAGCCTGGCCGAGGACGTTTTCGTGGAGTTCTCGGCGGACGCCGAAGCGTTGAGGCACGGTGGGTCGCTGGCGAGCCCCGACAAACACTACCAGTTAGACCTGGAGGGTAGGGACGTCTCCGAATTCGCATTCACCCTCGACGCCGATAAGACCGTGGCTCTGTTCTCAGCCATTCCTGCGAAGGCACTCAACTTGCGTATCGCAATGCCGAACGGCACCGAGTTCGCGCCTTTCGCCGAGCACAAGTTCGAGGATGGACATACCCACGACGAAAAAGTGTCTTCCACGTCCATCGACCTGCCGGGCAAGTTCGACGGTGCGAAGCTCAACGCCTGGCTGGACGAGTTTCTTCAGGAAAACGGTCCGGACGTTTACCGCATGAAGGGCGTGGTCGGTATAGACGGGCAGGACTATCGCTTTGTCTTCCAGGGTGTACACATGATTTTCGGCAGCCAGATTGCCGGTCAGTGGGGTGACGAAGTGCCTAGCAGCCGACTCGTGTTTATTGGCAAGAACCTGGACGAGGCTTTTATCCAGAAGTCGCTGGAGGCCTGCCTGGCCTGATTGTCCGGCAAGCGCTTTACGCGCATCGCAATCCCCGACTGTTCTCGCGATTTACGCGCCAAGACGAATAGGCGATATTGGCGGCGCCTGTTCGCGAGAGCGCGACTCCACCGGGGGACCCAGTGACGATTGCCAGTCGATGCCGTAGCTTGAATCCATGGTTGGGCGGACTTGCCCTGCTTGTCTTTGGCCTTGCTGGCTGCGAGGGACCGGTCGAGGAGGTCGCGGTCGCCGAAGCGCCGGTCGACGACCGGCCGAACATTCTCTTCATCGTTGCTGACGATCTCGGCTTTACCGACATCGGTGCCTTCGGCAGCGAGATAGCCACGCCCACGCTCGACAATCTCGCCATGAACGGGCTGCGCCTCGCGAACCTGCACGCTGCGCAGGCCTGCCAGCAATCTCGAGTCATGATGATGGCCAGCACCGGCTACTCGCGAGCTGTTGAGAGTCGGCCGCAGTTTGAAGGTGGTGAGCGCAACAACCTGCTCAGTCGCGACTGGGCGATCATCCCGGAACTGCTGAAAGACGCCGGCTACCAGACGTTCATCGCCGGTAAGTGGGATCTTGGCTGGGATGAAGGCTACACGCCCGCGACGCGTGGTTTCGATCGATCCTTTGTGCAGGTGGGTGCCGCGTCGAGCTTCTTCAGGGAAATCTTCCTGCTGCCTTTCGGCCTCGGCTTCGAAGAAGATGGCAGGTCGCTCGAGTTTGAAGATCTCGACGAAGACTTCTACGCCACTGATCACTACACCGACAAGATGCTCGAATACCTTCGTGAAGCTGATGACGGCAGGCCGTGGTTTGCCTTCATGCCCGTGACGGCGCCGCATTGGCCTCTGCAGCTGCCCGATGACTGGCTGGACAGGTATGCTGGCAAATACGCGATGGGTTATGACGCGCTGCTTCAGCAGCGTTATGCGCGCGGCCGGGAGCTGGGCGTCTTTCCCGAGAACGCGAGTCTCGACAACTTCGAATCCGGCGTCGAGCCGTGGGCTGATCTCAGCGCTGACGAGCAGCGCAAGTATGCGCGGGCCATGGAAATCTACGCCGGCATGATCGAACACCTGGATATGAGTGTCGGACGCCTCGTGGCGCTTCTCGAGCAAAGCGGCGAACTCGAAAACACGGTCGTTGTTTTCACCTCGGATCACGGTGCTTCCAACGGCGAACACGGTGCGGGGACCGGCCGCGTGCCGAAGACCGGCGGGCCGACCGTACCCGATTTTATCGACAACAGCTTCGAGAACTTCGGGCGTATGGGCTCGTTCATCGATCACGGCCAGGGTTTCGGCGCGGCCGCCACGGCACCGTTTAAATATATGAAGGGTTCCATCAATGAAGGCGGGCTGCGCGCGGCCGGGTTTGTCTATTATCCCGCCGAGATTGAGGGCGGCGCCGTCAGTCACCAGTTCATGACGATGCTGGATTTTCTGCCGACCTTCATGAACATCGCCGGCACAGAACACCCAGGCGCTGGAACGTTCAACGACCGGGAGATCAGGGACATTCAGGGCGAGTCCGCCTGGCCCTACCTGACCGGCGCGGCGGAGACGGTGCACGATGCGCAATACTCGGTGGGGTGGTCGAACCGCGGCGGCGCTGCGCTCATCCGCGGTGACTACAAGATCATCAACACAGGAGTTCCGGGCCAGCGTGGTGGCGGCGAATGGCGGCTCTACAACCTGGTTGAGGATCCGGGCGAGCACAATGACCTCGCCGCGGAATACCCGGGGATGGTGTCGGAGATGGCCGCGGAATGGGAAACGAACTGGCGCTAGACCGAGGGCCTAGAGCTTCGCTTTTCTCTTGAGCCAGCCGCGCTCCCGAACGGATTTCACGTAGCTGTCGCTCACCGGCACCGAATCGCCGTTCACCAGGTTCAGCTGCCAGCGTCGCTGACCGCGCTTCGCGGCGCGGACGGCACGATCGGCTACCCACCAGGAGCGATGGACGCGCAGGCCGAGCTGGACAGGCATTTCTTCGATCGCATCGCCGAAACGGTAGTGAATAAGCTCGGCGCTATCCTCGGTGACGACCCGTAAATAATGCTCCTCGGCCTGCAGCGCCAGCACCGCGTCGACCTCGGTGTTCCCAAGTCTCTCCAGAAACGCCGGATTTGCCGGTTTCACTTCTGCAACTGCCGTCGCATCGGGCACGTTCCTGTCGACCACGATCCAAAGCAGCAAGTGAAGCGGTATCACAATAGATGCAAGCGTCACGTACTCGCCCAGGAAAGCCAGGACCGGTGAGTAGGCCCAGAGCTCTTCATCGAGGAATTCCGGCTGAAACGGGAGTTGGAGCTCCAGAAGCGCTTCGGTAATGGCCAAAGGCATTAGTCCAATGGCTGTTACCAGGGCCACAGGCTTCAGCCACGCCGGACTGTTCCAGCGGCCGGCCAGAGTTCGAGCTACAAGGCGATCCGCCAGCCACAGCCCGCCCGCCAGCACCAGCGGGCGGATGCCCCAGTACAGGAAGGCCTCGCCATAGGTTGGATCGACCAGCGGCTCGTTAACCTGATTTACCGTAATCAGGAGCAGGACCAGCATGCCGAGACGCAGGGTCTGCGGAGATGCCAGGTTCAGGTCGGGAATGGAGTGACGATTCACGTTACAGGGATGACGGCTCAAGAAGTTCTGGTGGATTTCGCGAACTTGCGCTGCTGGCGGGAGCGCAGGACCCATAGCATCGCGCTTCTTCGGAGACTTGGGAGTTCGCCATGGAGCGGCATGTTGCTGTATTCGTTCTGTTGTCCATCTTTTGCCTGTCAGGTTGCGACGAGCCGGGTGCCTCGGCCGGCGCGCCCGACGAACCTTATACCAGCTTTTTCACGCCCCTTCCGGCGGCGGCAACGTTCCCGGAAGACAACGCCTTCAGCGAGCCAAAGCGCGCGCTGGGCGAGTTCCTGTTCTGGGACCCGATCCTCTCCGGGCGCATGAACGTGGCCTGCGCGACCTGTCATCATCCCGATCACGGCTGGGCCGACGGCCGAATGTTCTCGATTGGCGTCGATGGCGCGGGACTGGGACCCAATCGCAGCGGCCTTCTCGAGACGGAGTTCCACTCGCCGTCCGTGTTGAACGTCGCCTACACGGGCCTGGCCCAGACCGAACCCGAGCCCGGTTTTGTCTCCGGCGGGTATTTCTGGGATCTGCGGGCGGACACGCTGGAAGCGCAGGCGGTCGAGCCGATCAAGAGCGCCGTAGAGATGCGCAGCACCGATTTCCTCGAGGAGGAGATCATGCCGGCGATCGTCGAGCGGCTGAGCCTGATTCCCGAGTACGTGGATCTCTTCGCCGATGCGTTCGAAGGCCCGGAGCCGATCAGTGAAACCAATATCGCCAGGGCGCTCGCGACCTATCAGCGGACGCTCGTGACCCAGCCCACGCGCTTCGACGCCTTCCTCGCTG
>CAZFVT010000120.1:0-8837 GCA_964522355.1 uncultured Woeseiaceae bacterium
TCCAGGACCATCGGATGCTGGTCGATGGCTACTACTACTGGATCGCTCGCATCAACGCCGGCGATGCAGAGACCCGAGGGATTCGGCACGGGGAACTGGTGAGGCTGTACAACGACCGAGGCTCGGTGGTTTGTGCGGCCTACGTTACCGAGCGGCTGCGCCCCGGCGTTGTTCAGTCCTACGAGTCCTCGGCACGCTACGACCCGATGGGCGAGCCTGGTCACTCTACGGATCGCGGCGGCTGCATCAACAACCTGACGAACCAGCGCTCGCAGTCGAAGAAGTCCTCCTCCATGGCGCCCAACGCCTGCCTCATCGAGCTGGAGCCGTTCGAGGGCGCGCTGCCGGCCGCGGAGGGCGCGGCGTGAAGAAGTGGAACCTGATCGTTGACGTTGCCCGATGCAACAACTGCTACAACTGCTTCATCGGCACCAAGGACGAGTACGTCGGCAACCGCTACGAGGGTGTTTCCGCACCTCAGCCCCTGCACGGTCAATCCTGGGTGAAGATGGAATACCGGGAGTCGGGTCAGTGGCCGATGGTCGACACCTGGTTCCGTCCGGTGATGTGCAACCACTGCGACGATGCGCCTTGCATGAAGGTGGCGAAAAACGGCGCTATTCGAAAGCGTGACGACGGCATCGTCATCATCGACCCGGAGCGGGCCAAAGGCCAAAAGGAAATCGTTGATGCCTGTCCCTACGGCGCGGTCTATTGGAACGAAGAGGCGCAGCTGCCGCAGGCCTGGCCTTTCGATGCCCATCTGCTCGACAGCGGCTGGGATCGCACCAAGCTCGAGACCGTTTGTCCGACCGAGGTCTTCGAGTCGGTCAAGCTGACGGATGACGACATGCGCGCAAGAGCCGAAGCCGAAGGGCTGGAAACCCTGCCGTCCGAGTCCGGTGCCAGGCCGCGCGTCTATTATCGAAACAACCACCTGTTCACGACCTGCTTCGTCGGTGGCACGGTTGTGACGGTGGAAGACGGCGTTGAAGACTGTCTCGCCGACGCGAACGTAACTTTGATGAAGGACGACTCTGAACTGGGTTCGGCACCCAGCGACGCGTTCGGTGAGTTCAGGATTGCCGGACTGCAGCTACACCTGGGCGAAGTGCAGCTTCTCGTCGAGGTCGACGGTCAGCCGGTGCACCGGCAGGAACTACAGCTCGAGGACAGCCTCTATGTCGGCTGCATTGAAGTCTGAGGTGCCGGAACGCTCCGGCATCCAGGTCATCGCCCGCGCGGCGAAGATTCTTCGAATCCTGGAGTCGCAGCCGGAGGGGTTGAGCCTGGGGCAGATTGCCAAGCGGGCCGACCTGCCGCGATCGACGGTGCAACGCATCGTGCAATCGCTTGCCGACGAGCAGCTCGTCATCGCCGCGACGCCGAACGCGCGCGTCATGCTTGGTCCGGCGATTCTGCGGATGGCGTCGAACATCCGCTTTGAGTTTGCGAAGTTCGTCCGCCCCTACCTCGAAGCGCTGGCGCAGCAGACGGGAGAAACCGTCGATCTTTCCGTGCGCCGCGGCAATCGCATGGTGTTCATCGACCAGATCAAGTCGCGGCACCGGCTGAGCGCCGTTTCGGCCACCGGCGATTCATTCCCGATGTTCAGCACGGCGAACGGTAAGGCCGCTTTAGGCCTGCTTGGACACGCAGAGATTGCCGAGCTGCTGCCCGAGCAACTGCCGGCCGAAACGCTAAAGACCATTACCGACCGGCAGGCCCTGCTCGCGGACCTGGATCGGGTTCGCGAGCGTCACTACGCGACCGACAACGAAGAGCACACGGAGGGCATTAGTGCCGTCGGCATCGCCTTTACCGACCCGGATGGTCAGCTGTTCGCGGTATCCATGCCGGTGCCTACGTCGCGATTCGAACGCACGAGCGCGTCATTGATCGACGCACTGCTCACCACCCGCATCGATCTGATGCGGGCGGTCAACCGAATCTAGGCGCCGGGACGGCGGCGCAGGCGCTCAGGCGGACGGCAGGGCGTCGATGAACTCGGCCATGCGGCGCCGCGTTGCCTCGTCCGGCAGTTCGCCGTAGGCCGCGCCGATGTTGTCGAGCATGTTCTTCGGCTTGCTGGTAGCTGGCGTGACGCAGGTGACGGCGTCGTGCGACGCGACGTACTTCAGGAAGAACTTGCCCCAGGTATCCACGCCGAGCTCTGCCGCCCAGCCGGGGATCTCCACACCACGCGTCCGTGAGAACAGGCGACTGCGACCGAAAGGCACGTAGATCAAGGTAGCGATACCGAGCTCTTTCGCCAGCGGCAGTACGCCGTCGGCGGCGGCTCGATTGTCGACCGCGTAATCGACGCCGATAAAGTCGAGCGGGTAGTCACGCATGGCCTGCATGAGCTCACCGTATCGTGAGGTCCGCGTCACGGTCGTGCCGATGTAGCGCAGCTTGGCGTCTTCCTTGAGCTCCTGGAGCAGCGGCATCTGGGTTGGCAGGTCGCCGAGGTTGTGGACCTGGATCAGGTCGATCGGATCCTTGCCGATGTATCGATACGAATCGGCCAGCTGGGCGCGTGCCCGGCTCTCATCGGCCTTGTTGCCGCCGCGCGGCACGACGTTGACCTTGGTGGCCCAGAAGATGTCGTCTGTGGTGCCGGCATCCCGCGCAATCTGGCCGGAGACTTCCTCCGACGCGCCGTAGGAGGGCGCGGTGTCGAACACGGTGCCGCCGTTGTCCAGCAGCGTCTTCATGACTTCGGCCAGCGCGGAGATGTCCTCGCTCTGGGCAACCTGGCGAAAGGTCGCCGAGCTGCCGAGCCCGACGACGGGAAGCTCTTCGCCGGTCTTGGGAATGGCGCGTTTGATCAGGTCGCCGGACTGGGCGGCGGTCAAACCCGGCAGGGCACAAGCGGCCCCGAGGAGGGCAGAATTCTTCAGAACATCGCGTCGAGTCAGCATAACCGTCTCCGAAAAAGAATCGATAAAACCGGAAAAATGGTCGGATAATCTAATATAATCGCGATCAGTATTCCAATACTAACCTGATCTGAACAGGAGCCCGTCATGCCAGCCGACCCGACCATCAATCGACGCCGATTCCTCGCCGCTTCCGTTGCGACCACCGCCGCACCGGTTGCTGCCGTTGCGCACGAGGGCCACGACGACCTGGTGTTCGATCCGCCGGAGGTCGTCTCCATGCGGATCAAGAATTCGGCCCGCCGCTTTCCGGTGCGCCGGGTCTACTGTCTTGGCCGTAACTACCGGGCGCACGCTATCGAGTCGGGTGACAACCCTGATGAGACGCCGCCGTTTTTCTTTATCAAACCTCGCGACGCGGTCGTCGACAGCCGCGATGGCTTTCCGTATCCGCAGGTCACCCAGGCGCTGCGTTACGAAGCCGAGATGGTCGTCGCGCTCAAGAGCGGCGGCAACGACATCGATCCGGCTGACGCGCTGGAGCACGTCTACGGTTACGGCATCGGTCTCGACATGACGCGCCAGGACCTGCAGCAGACGGCACAGTCCCTTTCCCGCCCCTGGGCGATCAGCAAGTCCTTCGACAAGTCCGCACCCTGCGGGCCGCTCTATCCGGTCGAGGAGTTTGGTCACGCCATCGACGGCCGGATCTGGCTTAGCGTTAACGGCGAGGTCAAGCAGGATTCCGACCTGGCGCTGCAGCGCTGGTCGGTGCCGGAGGCGATTAATATTCTGTCGCGCTATTACGAGCTGGCAGCAGGCGATATCATCATGACCGGGACGCCGGCCGGCATCGGGCTCGTCGAAAAAGGCGACAGGATTCGCGTGGGCATTGAGGGGCTGGACGAAATCGACGTCGAGGTAACCTGACGTTTTCGACGGCGCCCGGTATTTCGTTTTTTTCTTAAGGCACCGGTATCAACACAACAGAGCACTCCAGCCGTCGGGCGCCCTGGGTGAATCCCGTCCTGCTGGCCATGGTCGCTGCCGGCCTGGTCCTGCTGTTCGCGTCGCTGGCGTACGGTCACAACGTGTCGGCGGAGGACGCGCGCCGGATTGCCGGCAAGACCGGCTGGCATTTTGGTTTGTATGCCTGGCTCGGTGCCAAGCACATGTACACCGGCTACGACCACCTGCTGTTCCTGGTCGGCGTCATCTTCTACCTGAAAAACCTGCGTTCGATCGTGCTCTACGTCAGCCTGTTCTCCATCGGACACAGCCTGACGTTGATTCTCGGCGTGCTCGGTGAGTTCAACGTTAATGCCTACCTGGTCGATGCCATCATCGGTTTTTCGGTGATCTACAAGGGTTTCGACAACCTCAACGGTTTCCAGACGGCCTTCGGTTCGGAGCCCCCGGACGAGCGCGTCGCCATCGGCATATTCGGACTGTTCCACGGCCTGGGCCTTGCGACCAAGCTGCAGGAGCTCGGCCTGCACCCCGACGGGCTGGTGGCCAATTTGCTGTCGTTTAACCTCGGCGTCGAGTTCGGCCAGATCCTCGCGCTGACGGTCATCGTGCTGGTGCTTAAGCTGTTTCCAGCCCGGGCCAAGCAGGGCACAGCGGGTCAGGTTGTGAACGTCGGCCTGATGCTCGGCGGCGCCAGCCTGATGTTCTACCAATTGTTATTGTTCCTGCAGAACTAGTTTTTACCCACAGGCGCTTGCCGTTCGATCGGTCGAACCGAGGATGGCAATAGCCGGAGACTGAAATGAGTAAATCGACCCTGTTTCTTGTTGTCATCGCCACGCTGATTCTTGGCGCACTGATCGGCGTTGCTGTCGTCAAAAATGACGAACCGCTGCCTGCTGGCGGGTCCGAGGTGACCGCGGCGCCCGCAGCAAGCACCTCCGGCGAGTCCGCGGTCTCGGTTCGTTTTCTCAGTCCTGACGACGTCACGGTGGAGTACGACGAGTTCGGGACGGCGCTGCCATCCATGAACGGCGATAACTTCGTCGACGGCCAGCGCGACTGGCGCCGGGACACGACAACCGTCGAGATTCCGGGCGATGGCGCTATCGAATACAAGGCGCTGATGGCGCAGGGCGATTCGCTGACCTTCACCTGGTCGGTCGAAGGCGGCGACGTTTATTACGACATGCACGGCCACGACGTCGCGTTTGGCGACGAGTTCTTCACCCGCTACGAAGAGGGTGAGGGTGAGACGGCCGCCGGTACGATTATTGCGCCTTACAAGGGCGAGCATGGCTGGTTCTGGCTGAACCTCGAGGCCGACCCGATCACGATTACGCTGGAAACGGCAGGGTTCTACGAGGAGATCATCCGGATCGACCTCGAATCCGAATACTGATCAGCGCTTTGGCCAGAGCATGCGAATAATCGAGTCGTCGTGATGAAACATCAGGTGCTTCAGCGCACCGAGTATGTGTAGCAGGACGAGCGCGAACATCGTATTGCCGGCATAACGGTGTGCGGTGAAGGCCGCCTGGCCGACGGTGCTCGGGTAGCCCGCCCAGGCGACGACCGGGCCGCTTAAGATCAGCACGCTGAGCGTCGCCAGCATCAGGTAGTGGAATGCCCGGGCGAATCGATGCGTGCGCTCGCCGACGCCGTCTGCTTTCGGGTGAGCGACCCTGGCGCGCCACAGAATGCGGCCGGCCAGCAGAATCCAGACGCTTAACCCCAGGGTGACGTGGAGTTCGCGATAGGCGTCCGGCGAGCCGTCAGGCTGCACCGAGATGTTCTGGCCGATGATCCACATCGCGATGATCAGCACGGCGGTCAGCCAGTGAAGCGCAATCGACAGCCAGCCGAAGGAATCCGGACGGTCATAAAGGCGGCTCTTCGGCCGCGAAACGACGCTAGGCGTTACCAATGACCCGTTCTCGGCGGATATTTCCAGCACCCGGGTTTTCATTCCCGGATATGTGTTTATAATCGATCATTATTCTATAAGTAATATTTTGTCGATTTTTTTGCAAGCGTATTTCCGTGGGAGAGACCATTATGGCCAAAGTGGGTGTTGTAGGTTACGGCGTTATCGGACAGCGACTCGCTGACGGCGTTGCGGCGCAGGAAGACATGGAGCTCGTTGGTGTTGCAGACGTGGCGCCGTCGATCTCGCTGCGGGGGCTCAAAGAGCGAGGCATGCCCTACGACCTGTACTGCGCTGTCCCCGGAAATGAAGCGCAGCTCGAAGCTGCCGGCCTGCCGGTGTCCGGCAGCATGGAAGACCTGCTCGGTAAGGTCGACATCATTCTCGACGCGACCAGTGCCGGCGTCGGCGCGAAGAACAAGGCGCTCTACGAAAAGATGGGCAAGAAGGCCATCTTCCAGGGCGGCGAGAAGAACGACATCGTCGATGTCTTCTTTCACGGCTACGCCAACTACGCGAAAGGCGTTGGCGCCGATTTCCTCAAGCTGACTTCCTGCAACACGACCGGCCTGATCCGCGCCATCGACTGCCTCGACCGCGCCGTCGGCGTCAAAAAGGCGGCAATTACCATCATCCGCCGGGTTGCCGATCCGGGCGATACCTTCCGTGGACTCACGAACAACCTGCAGATCGAGCCCGTACCGAACCACCAGGCGGTCGACCTGATGACGATCATGCCGCACGTCGATTGCACGGGCGTGCTGGTGCACACGCCCGTAACGCACGGCCACATCATCAGCATCGTGGCGTCGACCAAGGAGGACATCTCCGCCGAGGACGCGATCAAGCTGTTCAAGCAGCATCCGCGCATGATGGTTGTGAAAATCGCCGATGGCTTCGATTCGAACGGTGCGTTCTTCCGCTACGCGCGCGACCGCGGCAGCATTCGATCCGACATGTACGAAGTCGGCATCTGGGAGGAGGCCGTCGCCAAGTCGGGCAAGGATCTGATCTTCTCGATCAACATCCCGCAGGAGGCGATCACCATCCCCGAGACGATCGACGGCGTGCGTGCGGCGCTGTCGATGCAGACGGATGGTGATGAGGCGGTTGGCCTGACCAACCAGTACCTCGGGTTGTCCGCTGACGCCTGACGGCGGTCTTTCATGTCAGCATTAGAGAATGTCGCGTCGCTGGACGACGGCGATTTCGCCGGCAAGCGCGTCCTGCTGCGGGTCGATATCAACGCGCCGATCGATCGGGAAACCGGTCGCATCGCCAACGACAATCGAATCCAGAAGAGCCTGCCGACCATTCGCGATCTGCTTGCTGCCGGCGCGCGTCTCGCGATTATTGCGCACCAGGGCGACACGACGGACTATGCGTCGCTCGTCAGCCTGGAGCAGCACGCTGCGCGCCTCGCAGAGCTGCTCGGTCAGCCGGTCGACTTCATTGAAGACGTCGCCGGCCCGGCGGCGGTCGAGCGCATAAGGCAGCTGGGCGAAGGCCAGGCGCTGTTGCTGGACAACATTCGGTATCTCACCGAAGAGGTCTCGACCTTCGAGGACAGCGTGCGCCAGGAGCCCGCCGATATGGCGAGCTGTTACCTTGTGCGCCGACTCGCCCCGGAATTTGACTGCTACGTGAACGACGCCTTTGCGGCGGCGCACCGCAACTCACCGTCCATGGTCGGCTTCCAGGAGCTCCTGCCATCCTTTGCCGGGCGCCTGCTGATGCAGGAGCTCGATGCGCTGCAGGCGATTACGGAAGACCCGGCACGGCCCTGCGTCTACATGCTCGGCGGCAGTCGCGCCGGCGACGCGTTCGGCATGATCGAGCGCGTGCTGGAAGAAGGTTCCGCCGATACCTTGCTGCTGAGCGGCCTGGTCGGCGAGATATTCATGATGGCGGACGGCATCGACGTCGGTGAGACGACCCGGGCGTTCATCCTCGACAAGGGCTATGGGCACTTCATCGAGCAGGCCCGGGAGTACCTGGCGAACCATCGTGATCACATTGTCTATCCCAAAGATGTTGCCATTGAGAAAGATGGCAAACGCCTGAGCGTCGAACCGGACGAAATACGCGACGATATGATGATCCTGGACATCGGCGACCAGACGATCGATGACTACCTGCCGATCATTGCCGAGGCAAAGACGATTCTTGTGAATGGACCGGCGGGCGTCTACGAAAACGAGCTTTTTGAAAACGGCACCCGAACGCTCTGGAACGCCGTTGCTGACGCCCCCGGGTTTACGGTGGTCGGCGGCGGAGACTCGGTGACGTCGTTCGCCAAGTTTGTCGACATCGCGAAGATCAACTACGTCTCAACGGCCGGCGGCGCGTTGATACGCTATCTCTCAGGCGTCGAGCTGCCGCTGATCAAGGCGATGACCAAAACCGGGTAGCTCTCCCGGCAATACCCGGGCGATCAGACCGTCTCGGCGATCGCCTTGCCCAGCTCGTCGGTGCTCGCCTTGCCGCCCATGTCCGGCGTCAGCCGGGCGCCTTCTCTTAGCGTCTGTTCGATCGCGGCCATCACCGAGTCGTGTGCTTCCTGGTGGCCCAGGTGCTGCAGCATCATGGCGCCCGCCCAGATCGTGCCGATGGGGTTGGCGATCTTTTGCCCGTAAATATCCGGTGCCGAACCGTGTACCGGCTCAAACATCGACGGATGCTCCTTCGTCGGGTTCAGGTTGGCCGACGGTGCGATCGCAATCGTGCCGGTACAGGCCGGTCCGAGATCGGAGAGGATGTCGCCAAACAGGTTGCTGCCGACCACGACGTCGAAATGATCGGGCATCCGCACGAAGTTCGCCGTAAGGATGTCGATGTGGTACTGGTCGGTTTCGATGTCCGGGTATTCCTCGCCCATCGCCGCAAAGCGGCTGTCCCAGTAGGGCATCGAGTGCACAATGCCGTTTGATTTGGTGGCCGAGCTGACGCGCTTCTTGCTGCGCGTCTGCGCCAGCTCGAACGCGTAGCGCAGCACCCGGTCCGTGCCGCGGCGTGTGAACATGCTTTGCTGGACAACGATCTCGTCGTCGGTGCCTTCG
>CAZFVT010000121.1:0-8837 GCA_964522355.1 uncultured Woeseiaceae bacterium
TAACGCCTGGGTCTGGAGCCCCGCACTCATTTACCTCGCCCTTGGCGCTGGTTTGTTTTTCTCGGTGCTCACTCGCTTCGTCCAGGTCCGCCTGTTCCGCGAGATGGTTGGCCTGTTGTTTTCCGGCAAGGCTTCGCAGCACGGCATCTCCTCGTTTCAGGCGCTGGCCGTCTCCCTGTCCGGGCGCGTCGGTACCGGCAACATCGCAGGCGTTGCGGCCGCGATCGGCTTTGGCGGACCGGGTGCGGTGTTCTGGATGTGGCTAGTCGCATTCCTCGGCGCCTCAACGGCCTACGTCGAATCCACGCTTGGCCAGATCTACAAGGAAGAAGACAACGGGCAATATCGCGGCGGGCCGGCCTACTACATTGAGAAGGCCATGGGCCAAAAATGGTATGCCTGGGCCTTCGCCCTGACGACCATCCTGGCAACGGGCGTTTTGCTGCCCGGCGTTCAGGCGAATGCTATAACGAGCTCCGCTGAAGTTGCGCTTGGCACCGGTGCGATCATCGATACAGGCGTCGGAGAGATGAGCCAGACGCGTATCGTCACGGCGATTGCCGTCGTCATCGTGTTCGGGCTGATTATCTTCGGCGGCGTCAGGCGTATCGCCGCCTTCACGCAGATCGTCGTGCCGTTCATGGCCCTCACCTACATCATCACGGCTTGCGCGGTCATTGCCCTGAACATCACTGAACTACCGCGGATTATTGCGCTGATTGTCGGCGACGCCTTTACGCCGATGGCAGCGTTTGGCGCGATGATTGGCTGGGGCGTCAAGCGTGGCGTTTACTCAAACGAGGCCGGCCAGGGAACGGGACCACACGCAGCTGCCGCATCCGAAGTCGAGCACCCGTCGCAGCAGGGTCTGGTGCAGGCATTTTCCGTCTACATCGATACGCTGTTCGTCTGCTCTGCGACTGCCTTCACGATACTCATCACCGGCGCCTACAACGTCGTTGACGAGGGCACCGGCGCATTCATCGTGCAGAACATCGCAGCAACGGCTGACCCGAACAGCCCGGCGTTCACCCAGTACGCCATGGAGTCGATCGCGCCCGGCATCGGCGCGCCGTTCGTTGCCATCGCCCTGTTCTTCTTCGCCTTCACGACAGTGCTGGCTTACTACTACATTGCCGAAACCAACATTGCCTACCTGTGCCGCTCCATCCCGATTCCGGGCCTGATGCTGCTTCTGAAGCTCGTCATGATGGGTTCGGTGTTCTACGGTGCGATAAAAACCGCGAGCGTAGCCTGGGGACTCGGCGACATCGGCGTCGGGCTCATGGCCTGGCTGAACATTGTCGGCATCCTCGTCATCTTCTTCATGGCCAAACCGGCGCTAAAGGCGCTGCGAGACTACGAGCAGCAGCGCAAGGCGGGTGCGGCGGTTTACCGCTTTGACCCCAAGGCCCTCGGCATCGAGAATGCCCACTTCTGGGAGCGTCGGCTCGAGCAAAACGATAACCGTTAGTCGGCCCGCCTAACGCAAAAGGCCTGCCGGTCTATAGACGGGCAGGCCTCTTTTTTTGTTGCGCCGGTCCGACCGGCGAAGCGGTTACCGACTAGTAACCGCTGTCGGCGAGTACCTGCTCGTATTCGAGCAGCTGCCGCTCATGATGGGCGCGCTCCTCGACGAGATCGAGAATCTCGGCCTCGAGCTGTCCGGTACGTTCGTTCAGCTCCTTGAGATCCGAGATGGCCAAGACGCGATCCTCGATGGAGGTCTCGGCGCCAATGAGCACGGCTTCCTTGCGACGAATGGTCTCCCGAATATCTTCGAGCTCGGCTTCCTTCGCCGAAATCGAATGGTTCGCGGCGTTTACGTTCGAACGCAGCGCGTGGAGCTGTGAGCCGGTACGGAACGCGTCCACGAACCCGGGTTCGAGGTTCGCCGGGCATACGCCATAGTATCGACCGCCGCTGGCACCAACGTTGAAGCCTCGCTGCGGCTGGCAATACTCTTTCAGCCCCTCGGCACGACCGTCCTGATAAACGCGAAAGTCGGGCGCTACACCGTGCTTGGCACAAGCCTGACGGCGGTTACCGATCTGGTCGGCCGTGTAGCCACGGGAACCGTCTTCATAGCCAATCGTGTACCAGTCGGCGGTAAGGCACTCTTCCTCACTCATCGAAGCGCAGCCAGTGATGACCAGCGCGGAGGTAACGACCAGAAGGCTCCGAAGGGCAGTAGAAAGTCGGGTACTCACCCGGATCGTGGACGTCATGGCGGACCTGCCTTTGCAAGCGATAACTGAATAGGAGCTCGCAAACTAGCAATGGCAGGCTGAACATGCTGTGAACGTACTCACAGATACTTTGAAGTTAGTGCTAAGCGGTTGATTTACGTGATCAAAATCACAAAAAGGCGCCGCGTTAAGGGTTCGAGCGGCTAATCTGCGGCCGGGTTCGCCTCGCCGTTGACGGCCTTCGCAGCCTTCAGCTTTTGCGCCTTGGCTTTCGCCGCTGCAGGCTTCTTCGCGTCCTTTTTCTTTTTCGGCTTCGCTTTGGCGGTTTTCACCGGCTTGACCGCCTTCGGTTCATTCGAAGATTTGGCCGGTTGCGTGCCGATGGTTGCCGCCTTCAACTCGTCGAAGGACGACTGCAGGCACTCCGCGTAGAAGGCCGGGTCCGGCATCATGTCGCGATCAGCGACGGCGCTGATTGTGATCGTATTGTTGTAGCTCAACACCGGCTGGAACAGACCCAGACCGTGAACGACGGGTCCAAGCCCATAAGTCGCAACCATCCTTGAGCCCATCGAGTAGAGCGGCACGTTTACGCCGGGTACGTTGGTGATGACCGTGTTGACTAATGGCGGGATGCGTTCGGCCAGCCCGGACCTCGCATAGGTCCTGGCCAGCATGCCGGAAACGGTAGAGGGCAGAAACTCGGCGGCGTCGGTCGCGAGATGCGGTCCCAGTGTATGGGTCAGCTTCTTGGCCTCGAAGCTGGCCCGGTTGACCGCCAGCAGCCGCTCCAGCGGATCCTCGATATCGCTGCGGACCGGCAGGCTCATGGCCGTAACCAGGTTCCCGGCGTCGTCTCGCTGGGCATCCGAGCGAACCGACATTGGCGCCATCGCAACCAGCGAATCGCGCGGCAGCTCGCCTTTCGATTCGAGGTACTTGCGCAGCGCCCCGCCGCACACCGTCACGACAACGTCATTGACCGTCGTACCGGTCTGCGAATTCTTGATCGCCTTGACCTCGTTAAGGTCAAAGGACCGGCCATCGAACACGCGATGCGGTGAGACGTGCCCGTTGAAGCGCGTACGTGGTACCCGGATCGGAACCTTGAGCTGCCTCGAGGCAACGCCGGCTGCCACCTTGGCGAGAGACGGGACGGACCGATAGAGGAGCTTGCCAAACTTGCCGGGCGCGCCGACGGTGTTCACCGCGGAGCGGGTCAACAGCTCGATGCCGGTCGGCACCCGCTCGGGCACCCAGGCGTTGCTCGGACCGTCCACTTCGGAAGCGGGATCGAGATCATGAATAGCGGCCGCAATCTGGGCGCCAGATACCCCGTCGATGGCCGCATGATGCACCTTGGTAACCAGCGCAAAGCTGCCTTTGGGCACGCCTTCCACGTTGTCGAGACCTTCGATGACGTAGGCTTCCCACAAGGGTTTCTCGCGATCCAGCGGCCGTGCATGAAGCCGCGCAGCCTGAATGCAAAGCTGCCGCCAGTCGCCCGGATGGGGCAATGCAATGTGGCGAACGTGGAACTCGAGGTCGAAATCCGGATCTTCGATCCAGTACGGATGATCGAGGCTTAACGGGACATTGACCAGACGCTGCCGGAACGCACGCGCCTTGTGCAGTCGCTCGTTGAAGAACGCGAGAATCTCTTTGAACGTGACACGGCCGCCGGGCGCCGTGCTCTGGTCATAGATCGACAGGCTGCCGATGTGCATCGGCGTGCTGCCGGTTTCCAGGTACAAAAACGACGAATCGAGGCCAGAAAGCTGTTGCATTCTTGCGTTCTCACTCTAATTGATTGGCGCCGCAGCCGCGGCGTGACGACTAGTGGAAATACAGACTGCGGATTCCACTGATCTCGAAGGGCTCCCACTCACCCTCCAACTGACGTAAGCGGTCAGCAATCAGGAACAGAATGGCGGGATTAAAGCCCATGCCGAGGTGGCTGGCAGGCACGCCAACGTTTTCCACCTGGTCTCCGGGCGGCAAACGCGCGATGTCTGAAGAAACCACGGCATCCGTCAAACTGTATACCGCGGTCATTGGCACGCCGTCAATCGGCTCGCGCAGCCGGCTGACGCGATCGAGGATGGCGTGATCATCGATGTTCTGCTGGCTTAGCACTTCGAACAGACGCCAGGCATTGGTTGCTTTCGGGCTGCCGATGGGGCTGCCCAGCATAATCACACAGCGCACCATCTCCGGATGACGCCTCGCCAGCTCGCGGGCAAACAGTCCACCGAGGCTCCAGCCAATCAGGCTGACGGGTCGGCCGGTGCGACGATAGAGCTTCTGGAGCCGTTGATCGAGCACGTCTTCAAGGTCGTAATCACGGGGCAGGCCAAGGTTGCGGCCACACTTCCAGCTGTAGGCGTCGTAGTCCCAGTCGCGAAGGTAGCCGCGCATGGGACGCATCGAACGACCGGATGCCAGGAATCCTGGCAGGGTCATGACGGCGTGGCCGTCACCGGCAGGTAGACCCTGTAACAGGCGACTCGCCGGCAGCAACGTGCTGGCTTCTGACAGTGCCCGTGGGAGTTCCACCAGGCTCAGGAGCCATGATGGTGCACTCGGCGGTGTCCCCCCCAGGACAACGTCAGACAAGTCTGACGCTTTTCTAACCATGCGGAGACTATACACGAATCCCGCGCCCAGACCAGTACCTGCATCACGCTATATAGGTATTAAAAACAATGATTTATAAATTTCAAGAGCAATTATCGATAGTTTATCGGCGATCTGCCGGGGATAAATTGTCAGGCCAGATTGACGTTCAGAGAGCCCAGCAACTTCATCGGTGGAATTCCGATAAGACCGCTCTATATCGATAGACGCCTTGCCGGAATGACGAACGAGAGCCTGCATTGCGCGGTTCAGTGTCGAGATCGGCCGTCGAGGCTCGCTCATCGCCTCCCCGCTGCTGAACATCCGCTAGCGACGGGATGCGCGCTCCAGCAGATCTTCGGCGGCGGCTTTTGCTACGCGGTCGGGTCCAGCGACGCTGATGGCCTTCCTAGACGTTGCGACGGCCTGCCGCGCATCGCCCCTCGACAGATGCGTCTCGCCGAGCTCCAGCCAGAGATAGGGATTGCGCGGCTCGATGCGAATGGCTCGCTCGATGTCGGCAAGCGCTCGCGCGTAATCGCCGCTGGCGCTGAACGTCCTGCTGCTCACGATAAGCTCACGCACGGCTTCCGCGGACCCACTCCTGGCGTCCGACTGCGCCGGCTCGCCGACGGCCTCGCTGGATCCTCCGCCTGCCGGATCCGGCCACTGATCGAGTGGCTGGTTGGCGCAGGCAGAGAGGGCCAGGAGCAAAACAACTAACAGACGTCGCATTGCGCTCAGTTCCCCAGGGACTCGAATACGCCGCGCACCCGGTCGCCAATGTCGCCAAGCACGCTGCTGCAACCCGGCTGCCGCCCCAGCCTGGAGCCTTCAGGCACGAGGATCTGCACCGCGTCGCCACAGCCGCGACGAGACTTGAGCCCTGTCTGGTAGTCGACCCACACGAGTTCTAGCTCCGCCGAATACGCCGGCTCATAACCTGTCGTCAATGCCATCGCCCCCATCAAGGGTGACCAGATGGACAGGGCACCCGCTGCCCCGGTCAGCGCCGTCGGTTCGTTATCGTCGCGACCTATCCAGACGACAGCCAGGCGGTCGCCGCTAAAGCCTGCAAACCAGCTATCGCGATACTCGTCCGAGGTGCCGGTCTTGCCCGCAACCACCAGGTCCTCCGGCAGGCTCGCTTTCGCCGATCGGCCGGTGCCACGTCGCATGACCTCGACGAGTCCAAGATTCAGCTGATGCACGGCCTTCGGGTCCGCAACCTGTTCAACTTCAAGTGCAGTCCGCGTCAGAGGCTGCCCCGTCGTATCGACCACCGAACGAACGGCGCTCAGCGGTGTGCGAAAGCCATCGTTCGCTAGCGTGCTGTAGAGTGCAGCCACATCGAACGGCGCGAACTCCACGGCGCCCAGCAACAAGGACGGATAGGCGACGGGTTTCTCGTCAATGCCGAATGCGACAAGCGTGTCCACAAGCGCCTCGACCCCTATCGCAAGACCCAGGCGCACCGTTGCCTGGTTAAAGGAAGCAGCCAGCGCCTGGAGCAAAGACACGTCACCGTGCGATTCGAGAGAGAAATTCTGCGGCGACCAAGTACTACCGTCCTCCATTGCTACATCGATCGGCGCATCCTCGACGGTAGCCGCAAGCGTGTACTCTCCAGAGTGGAGCGCCGCGAGATATACAAACGGCTTCATGAGTGAACCGACAGGCCGCCGCGCATCGAGCGCACGATTGAAGCCATCGGCGGCCACCTCGCGCCCACCTACCATCGCGAGCACGGCGCCGGTCGCCGGTTGCGTGACAACGGCTGCGCCTTCCAGAGGCGCTGCATCTTTCGTATTCGGCTGTAGCCGCTCGAGGCCATCGACCAGCTGCTTCTCTGCGAGCCGCTGCACGACAGGATCCAGGTTCGTGAACACCCTTAAACCGATCGTCGCAATGCTCTCCTCGGAATACTCCTCGGCGAGTTGTCGGCGAACCAGATCCATGTATGCCGGCTGATAGCGTGACCCCACACGCGAACGCGCGGTGACGCCAAGCTCCCGGTTGATCGACTCGGCTGCCTGCTGCTTGTCGACGACGCCCAGGTCGGCGAGTGTCCTCAACACCAGGTTGCGACGATCCAAAGCACGACCGGGATTGCGCCGCGGGTCGTAGTAGGAAGGGCCCTTAACCAGTGCAACCAGCAGTGCCGTCTCGTGAAGCTCGAGCTGTGACAGGTACTTGCCGAAATAGAATTCGCTCGCAAGCCCGAATCCATGCACCGCACGCGCGCCCTGCTGCCCGAGATAAATCTCGTTGACGTAGGCATGCAGGAGTTCCTGCTTGTCGTAACGCAGCTCCAGCGCAATCGCCATGATGGCTTCCTGGTACTTGCGGCGGAAGGTCCTGCGTCCGTCGAGGAAGTAGCTCTTCACAAGCTGCTGCGTCAGGGTGCTGCCGCCCTGGCGGATCTCGCCGCTGCGCAGGTTCACCCATGCGGCACGCAGAATCGCGGCCAGGTCCAGACCGAAGTGTTGATCAAACTTGCGGTCTTCAACGGCCTTTAGCGCGTCCACCAGAATTTCTGGGATCGCATCCGGCTCGACCAGCAACCTGTCCTCGTGATGAGTGGCGAATATGCTACCCAGGCGCAGCGGCTCGAGGCGCAACAATGACACGCGCTGGCGATCGGCACTTTCGAGAGAGAGAAGACGATCGTTGTCAAACTGAAGGTTGTACCGTTCTGCCGGGTCGAGCCTGTCCCAGAACCGGAAGGGCCGTGTCCACAGCGAAATGCGCTCTGGCGTAGCGCTGTACTGTCCAGGACGAGTAACGCCATCGACTCGCTGGAAACCGAGCTGATCGAGCGTCTCTGACAGGGTTGGCGCATTGATTGCCAGGCCAGCATAGAGCTCGAGTGGCGCCGCGTAGACCCCAGCGGGGATGTCCCAGCGGCGATCGTCGAACTGCCGGATGACACCCATGCCGAGGTACAGCATGTGGGCCAGCAGCGCGATCGACAAAGCAGCAAATACCGATCGCTTCGGCGCCCGCAGGAAAATTCGCTTCAGCTTATGCATAGTCAATGCTCGCTGCCCTGAGAACGGACCGCGCCAGAGATGCCACTATTCTGTTAGCAATCAGGCGTGTTGGGAAGAACCCTGATGACTGCCATCAGGTCCCGAGTTGCTGGAGCCGCTCCTGAGCAGAACGAAAGCTCGATGCGGCCTTGTCGAGGTAGAGATTTGCCTCATCGCCATAGCCGTCAGTAGATGCAGACCAGACGCGATTGATACGTCGCTCGCCCGCGGCAAAGTCACTCATGATGTCGGCATAGGCCTGCACGCCATAGAGGTGTACGAGGCTCTCACGCACCTCGACGAAACGGCGGAAGTCCTCCCGAAGCCGATCATCGATCTCACCACGCAGCGCATCGGTATCCAGGGCATCGGGATCCCGGCGCCTGGCGGCGATGGCATCGATCTCGGCAATTATCCGGTCCAGCGCCGACGCGAGCGTCTCCCGGTTTGCGGTCAGGACGTGCTCGGCCTGAGCAGCACGCCGGCTGCTGCGCTTGATGGCCAGTAGGCCCGCGACGGCGATAATTACCGCGGGGATGAACAGCTTCCAGTTGACGGCATCCACATCCAGGGCCGTTGCGTAGGCGCCGATCAGGAAACCGATGATGAGCATGCCGTAACCAGGCTTCGTCATGTTCCGCCCTCCCCTACGACCCGGTCACGATCATGATCGCGTTGCCCACTCCGACCAGCGCTTCGCCGACGATCAGCCCTGCTGCCAGCGGTATGCCGACACTCTCACTCCAGGATTGGCCAAAGCTGCGATCTGCGATCTCGCGCGACAGGGTGCCAAGGGCATAGGTCAGCACGATGTTGAACGGCAGGTAGAAACCCAGCCCAACCGTAACGCCAAGGCCGCCAATAACGGCGGACAGTATGGCACCGAGTGCCGCACCGGCGAGGTATTTCTGAGTGGGAACATCGCCGCCGGTAATGCCCTCGATCATGCTCTTCAAGGCCGTTCCCTGCGGTGCCGGCAGGGCGTCGCTGCCGAGGGTCA
>CAZFVT010000122.1:0-8827 GCA_964522355.1 uncultured Woeseiaceae bacterium
GCCTGAACCTCCGCGGCAACGGCCTGCAGGCGATCAATGTCGTTACCGATCAGGTTGTAACTGAGCTGGGCGCCGCCACCGAGGCCGCGCGCATCCGAGAACGTGATCTGCCTGACGCCAGGCAGATCTCCGATCTGCTCTCGCCACATGGCCGTCAGGTCATCGCCGTTGAGCGGGCGATCCGGGTCCAGCGGCATCTCTGCATACACCTGGCCGGTGGTGTTGCCCTCGGAAAACACGCCGATGTGCCTGATGGGGTTTTCGAAGCCGGGGTTTTCGGCCATCCAGTCACGCGTCATGTCAAAGGCCGCCTGCTCGACGATCCGCATGGTCTCGTTACGGACGATCGGCGCGGTGCCATCCTCCATTTCCACGGTGACCTGAACGTAGTCGCTCGGCGTATCCGGAAACAGCACGAAACGTACATAGCCTGATCCAAACAGGCCAAACGTGAGAATGAGGATCGAGGCGAAGAGCGCAACCGTCACTCCCCGCGCGTCCACCGCGCGTTCCAGCAGCGGCTGGTAATAGTTGTCGATGACGTTGTGCAGGCCGTGCTGAATATAGCGATTCAGGCGCTGGAAGAACTGCCCCGGACGTTTCCACCATGGCGTCTCCCGGTACGGGCGAAAAATGGCGTCTTCATCAACGTCCTTGATCGTGGCGTGCGCCAGATGGGCGGGCAGAATCAACTTGGATTCCACGAGTGAAAAAAGCAGGCACAAAATGACGACGACGGACATTGCCTCGAAGAATGGCCCTGCCTGTCCGCCCACAAACAACATGGGCGCGAAGGCCGCGATGGTCGTCAGCACACCAAACGTTGCCGGCAAGGCGACCTTCTTCGCACCGCGGACAACGCTGTTGAGATCGTGACCGTCGGCCCTGGTTTGCGTATAGATGCTCTCACCGATAACGATCGCATCGTCGACGACAATACCGAGCACCAGAATGAAACCGAACAGGCTGATCATGTTGATGGTGACCGGCCAGGGCGCGTGCGGCATGAGCCAGAGCGAGCCAAAAAATGCGATCGGGATGCCGACGAGTACCCAAAGCGCAATCTTGAGGCGCAGGAACAGCGCAAGAACGATGATGACCAGGAGCGCGCCCTGCCCCATGTTCTTGACCATCATTTCCAGACGATCCTTGAGGTAGAAAGAGCGGTCCACCCAGGTGTCGAGATAGACACCGTCGGGCATGTCGGCCGCGCGGTCCTCTATGTAGTCGCGCACGGCCGCGGCGGTGGCCAGTTCGTTTTGCTGTGCGCCGGCGACGACCTGCAGGGTGGCCGACGGGTTGCCGTCGAAACGGCCAAAGCCGTCGTCCTCGACGAAGCCGTCGTTGATCTCGGCGATATCACTCAGCAGCAGTCGCGTCCCGTCAGCACGGGTGCGCAGCACAATGTCCGCGTAGTCGAAACCGCTGTAGACCTGCCCTTCTGTCCGCAACAGAATGTCACCGCCCGCCGTTTTGATCGTGCCACCGGGCAAATCGACCGACGACTGCTGCACGGCCCGGGCGACTTCGTTCATCGTCAGCCCGTAGCGTCTGAGCGTCTGCTCGGAAACCTCGATGCTTATTTCGTAATCGCGGTCACCCAGAATCTCTACCTGGTTAACCTCAGGCATCGTGACCAGGTCGTCGCGCAGCTGCTGCGCCAGAGACTTTCGGGCGAACTCATCGAGATCCCCGTGAATGGCCACGAGAATGACCGGCTGGGTGAATTCCCGCTTCGCGATGACCGGCTTCTCGGTGAGGCCCGGAAAGGTTGCGATCGAATCGACACGATTCTTGATTTCACTTAAGACCAGGTCGATATCTTCGCCGGCCGCCACTTCGGCAGTCACCGTGCCCATGCCTTCAACGGCGCGGGACTCAATCTTCTCAATGCCGTCGACGTCCTGGATAGCCTCTTCGACCTTGATGATGACGCCCTCTTCCACTTCCTGTGGCGCAGCCCCGAGATAGGGGACGGTTACCGTGACGCTGCTCGGATCGAAGTCGGGAAAGGTCTGCTTGCGAATGGTGAAGGTGGAGACGATGCCGAATACGATGATGATCACCATCAGCAGGTTTGCCGCGACGGGATTGCTGGCAAACCAGGCAATAACCCCGGTTTCGGACGTGGTGTTCGCGTCACTCACGGCTGGCTCCCGGGCGCATTGATGCCGGACATGGTGTCCTCATCACGCATGACAACCTCGGATCGAACCGGCAGCCCGTTGATCGGGTTTTCGATCACCGTCAGGCTTATTCGTTCGCCGGGCGACAGGCCTGCGCGCACGTACACGACGTCGGCGTCGGCTCGAAGGATGTCGACACTGCGCATCTCGATCCGGTCCTCATCCGTGATAACGACCACCTGGCCGTTGCCGCGCACGGCTGTGCGGGGAATAACCACAACGTCATCAATGGTTATTCCCTCGATCTCCGCGGCCACGAAGGTTCCAACCTGGAGAGCCTTCTGATCCGGGTCCAGCGACTCAAGGGCGTAAGGATCCTCGACGGCGGCAATAGCGAAGGTTACTCGTGTGAGCTCATCAACCACGCCTTCGGTGCGCACGATCTTCGCCGGCCAGCTGGTAGCGACGCCGCGCAGCCTGGCACGCAGCTCAACAGCAGGACCGTCGACGTCGCCAGTGGCCGCCAGGTCCCTGCCTGTCGGCATGGAGAGGAAGCCGAGATCGCCATCGGTCAGCGGCAGTCGAACTTCGGCAGCGTCCGTGGCAAAGGTCACGCCGAGCCGACTGCCTACATTGACGTACTGCCCCAGATCTGCCTCCTTGGCGCGCACCATGCCGGCGTAAGGCAGAACGATTCGCGTGCGCTCGAGATTGCGCTGTGCCCGGACTCGCTCGGCACGCGCCGATGCCAGTGCAGCAGCGGCCGACGCGAGTTCCGCCTCGGCCCGATACCCGGACTCGCGCAGCTTGCTGGCGCCGTCGTATTCAATCTGACGCTGCCGAACCAGCGCCTCGGCCTGCTCGACCGCCACCTCATAATTGGTCGGATCAATGCGCATGAGCTCTTCACCGGCGTCAAAGAACCCGCCGGCGACAAACTTCGGAGAGATACTCACGATAGATCCGGCGACCTCGGCGCTCAGGACCGTTTCCGTCCGTGGCAGAACGCTGCCCTGGCTCGATACGGTAAAGGTGACCGGGCGCGACTCGACCGGCAGAACTTCAACCAGGGGCGCCGTCTGGACGACGTCCTTCTGCGGCGGTTCCGGGCGAAACACGACCAACAGCGCCGCGCCAGCTATGCCGGAGAAAAGCAAAAGAACAATGAAGATCGCTCGGAGTCGCCCGTGTTGCATATGTGCGCCTGATAAGTCCGGAACGGCAATTCTATCTGCCGGGAGGTGAAATTATCGGCTATTGCAATCTGTCTGTCTTCGCAAATTGCCGAATGCTTACAACCTGTGACAATTCTTGACTAAGTGGCAACTTTGCCGCGCGATGCCTGGATACGCCGACTTTCGCGGAAAGCATCGCAGATAAAGAGTGCGATCGCGCTCCAGATGAAACCGAAGCAGATGATGTGAGGCAGGGTTAGCACTTCGCCGTAAAACACCCCGACGCAGAACTGGATGCTGGGGGCCATGAACTGCAGCATGCCAATCGTCGTCAGCATGAGTCGACGCGCCGCCAGCGCGAAGAACAGCAGCGGTATGACCGTGAAGGGACCCGCCAGCAGCAGCAACACGTCGGTAGTTCCACTGCCGGCCAGAAATCGGGCGCTGCCGTCGGCCATGAGCATCGCCAGGTAAATCAGGCCAACCGGCACCAGCAGCAGGGTTTCAACAAACAGCCCGGGCATGCCGCCGACCGCAACCTGTTTGCGAATCACGGCATAACAGGTGAACGATGCCGCCAGCGCCAGGGACACCCAGGGAACGCCGTCGCCGCCGGTGGCCAGTACCGTTACGCCGGTCGCCGCGAGGAGCACGGCACCGGTTTGCAGCCGACGCAGGCGCTCGGCGAAGAACAGCACTCCCACGACGACGTTGATCAGCGGGTTGATGTAGTAGCCGAGGCTCGCCTGAAAGACCTGGTCGTTCTGCACCGCGACGATGTAGACGAACCAGTTGACGGCGATGAGCAGCGAACTCAGCACCAGGAACCCGAAGGTGCGACGATTTCGCAGCGCGTCTAAGACCTCGCGCCACTGTTTCCGGAACGCGATGATCAGGGCGCCAAAGGGCACCGCCCAGACGATTCGATGCGCCAGCACCTCGAGCGGCGGAATGTCCTGCACGAATTTGAAGTAAACGGGGAATATGCCCCACAGCAGGTAGGCGCCCAACGCCGCGATCAGGCCGTTTCGCGCCCGCTCCTCGTCGGACTCGACCGCCGGACTTATCCCGGCAGAACTCACGTTTCGAGCTGCTCGCGCAGGACCCGGGAGGCGGTTCGCTGAATCACCAGCACGGCCGTGACGACGACAACGACCCCAACGACGATGATGGGTGCTCCAGGCAACTCAGCGTCCAGTCGGCCGGACTGAATATCCTCAATGCTGCGTGCCAGGGTGCCGAGATAGGCGTATAGCAGCGACGGCGGGATCATCCCGAGGCAGGTGCCAATGATATAGGGTACGGCGCGGATGCCGGTGGCGCCGAGAACGTAGTTGAGCAGGTTATACGGGACCACAAGCGATGCACGTACCAGCGCGACGACGAGAAGAGCCTCCTTCGCATGGGCTTCTCTGGCGACAACCGCGTGATCCAGCGCGGCGAGCGTTCGACTTCCGTCGATCTTCGACTTGGCCCAGTCGCGCACGAGAAAGCGCCCCGCAAGCAGCGCGACCCATGCGCCAAGGGTCAGCGCGACGAGCGCGAGGACAGCACCCGAAACAAAGCCGAACAGGTAACCAGCCAGCATGGCGATGATAGAACCGGGCACAAACAGCGCCGCCGCCAGCACGGAGCCGAAGACAAACACCGCCGCACCGCCGACTGGATGCCCGCGATTCCAGGCCTCCAGCGCTCCCGCCCACTCGGACAGCGGCAGGAAAACGGCAGCGGCGATTAGCGCAAGCGCAAAGCCAAGCGGCAGGAGCCGGCGCAGGTACCGCCGCTCCGACTGGTGAGGTGAGTCGGACATTCGAAATACAGGAGCTTCCAGGAACGACGCATGCTCCAGCATTTCGTCGTAGTGGTCAATTTGCAACGCTTAATTGTTTGATTACAACAGAAAGAATGAATATCCTTCCGTTTTAAATGGATTTTTACCACAGTTCTGTGGGGGGAAAACAACATGTTTAGACGTTCGCTATCCGCCGGCGTGATGGTTGCGCTTGGTGCTGTCGTAGCTGCTCCGGTCGCAGCACAAACCGCCGATGAAGAACCGGTCTTCATTGAAGAGATCATCACTACCGCAACCAAGCGCGAGCAGACGCTGCAGGAGACCCCTGTCGCGGTTTCTGTCGTCAGCGCCGAGTCCATGCAACAGGCTCAGGTTCGCGACGTGAAGGACCTGCAGGCGATGATTCCGTCGCTGCGCATCGGCCAGCTGCAGACCTCGGGCAACACCAACTTCATTATCCGCGGCTTTGGTAATGGCGCGAACAACGCCGGCATCGAGCCGTCCGTCGGTGTCTTCATCGACGGCGTCTACCGCTCTCGTTCAGCGGCGGCGCTGGCCGACTTCCCGGATCTGGAGCGCATCGAGGTTCTCCGCGGCCCGCAGAGCACGCTGTTCGGTAAGAACGCGTCTGCCGGCGTCATCAGCGTTACGACCGCGAAACCCGACCTGAACGGTTTCAGCGGCTCCGTGTCGGCCACCGCCGGTAACGACAGCCACTACCTGCTGAAAGGCAGCGTCACCGGGCCGATCTCAGACTCGGTCGCCTTCAGCCTGTCCGGCAGCATCAACGAACGTGACGGCTACTACGACAACAACTTCAACGGCGAAGCACTGAACAACTGGGACCGCTGGAATGCACGCGGCCAGCTGCTGATCCTGCCCAGCGACAACCTGGAGATTCGCCTGATCGCTGACGCCGAGTCGATTGACGAGACCTGCTGCGGCGTCGCCAACCTGTTCAACGGCCCGACCGGCGCGGCCGTCATGGCAACCGGCGGCATGTTCGTACCGAACGAGCCGTTTGCCTATGAAGGCTTCTACGACTTCACGCCGATCAACGAGCTGGACAACACCGGCATCTCCATGCAGATCGACTACGACTGGAGCGAAGTCACCCTGACCTCCATCACTTCGTTCCGCACCTTTGATCGCTTCGAAGACGCAGACGTCGACTTCACCAGCGCGCGCCTCGTGTCCACCAACCAGAGCGACACCGAGATCGAAACCTTCACCCAGGAGTTCCGCCTCACCTCGACGGGCGGCGGTGACCTCGACTGGCTGGTCGGCGCGTTCTTCTTCGATGAGAGCGTCGAAATCACCGACCAGATTCTCTACGACGACGGCTTCCGGCCTTACGGTGACTTCCTGTCCACCGCTTTGGGCGGCGGCATCCCGGGTGTGGACCCCTCGCCGCTGGATCTAATCGAGGCAGGCATCGGCGCTGATCCGGGCACCTTCTACGGCACCGGCCAGGGCATCGGTGGCACATCAGGCCAGGACGACGAGACGTTCAACCTGTTCGCCCAGATCGACTGGCATCCGTCGGATCGCATGACGATCACCCTTGGAGCCAACTACACCGAAGTCGAGAAAGACGCCTTCGTTGACCTCGTCAGCACGGACGTTTTCTCTGGCGTTGACCTGGTTCAGGTAGGCACCGGCCTGGCTTTCTCCGCATTGACTGGCGGATTGCCACCGACGCCGCCGAACTTCGCCGCCAACCCCGCTGAATTTGCTCAGGCCGTGATCATCGGTCAGACCGAATGCTCCGCGGCAAACCCACCGCCATTCTGCAACTCGACGCTCGCCCTGCAGCCGTTCCAGTTCCTGCCTCCGTTCGTAGCGTTCCCGAACGTGGTTGAGCCCGGCACCAGCTCGGACGACGCCGTGACCTGGACGGCGCGAATCGCGTACGACATGACCGACTCGACGAACATCTACTTCAACGCCGGAACCGGTTTCAAGGCAACGTCGTGGAACCTGAGCCGCGATTCGCGTCCGTTCGCAGCAGACATTCCGGCCATCATCGATGCGGGTCTTGGCGTTAACAACCTGAGCACCACGGGCACGCGCTTTGCTCGTCCGGAAGACTCGACGGTGTACGAGATCGGCCTGAAAGGTCAGTTCGATCGGGTTGCCTTCAACCTGGCGATCTTTGATCAGACCATTGAAGACTTCCAGTCGAACATCTTCCGCGGCACCGGCTTCTCGCTGGCCAATGCAGGTGAGCAGTCAACGACCGGTATCGAGTTCGACATGACCTGGTGGCTGACGGATGACTTCCAGTGGTTCTTCGCCACCACCATCCTCGATCCGGAGTATGACTCCTTTGTCGAAGGTAATGGCGTCAACGGTCCGGAAGACCTGTCCGGCACCACGCCGGCAGGCATCCACGAGCTCAGCATCTCGACGAATGCGACCTACAACTTCGAGATCGGCAGCGCACTTGGCTTTGTCCGCCTCGAGTACGTCTATGATGACGAAGTACAGGTCATCGAAAACGTACCGGCCGATGTCGCCTCTCGTGAAGTCAGCACGATCAACGCCAGCATCGGCTTCGAATGGGACAACGGCTTCCAGGCGCTGCTCTGGGGTCGCAACATCAACGACGACGAGTACCTGCAGTCAGCGTTCCCGTCCGTCGCACAGAACGGCAGCTTCTCGGGCTACCCGAACCTGCCGCAGTCCTACGGCCTGACTCTGACGAAAGACTTCAACTAAGTCGTCAGTTCAAAAGCAGTATCCGAGGGCCCCATTGCGGGGCCCTCTTTTTTTTGCGTGCTTTAAACGTAATCACCGGATGTTGGTGACATAACGCGGCAAGGCCTGCCCGATTGTAGACCTGGTTCATGGCAAGATTTTGCGATCCCTGCGACGCTGCTCGTATGAATACTGCGGCAGGGAAAACGGATGTACCCGGCGCTCGATTCAGTCGCTGTGCCCACATCCCGGTATTGCTGATTGCCGGCCTGCTCGTGTTCAACGGCGCCGTGGCCGACGAGAATTCGAAGGCAAATATTTCGACGGACGAAGAACAAAAGCCGGTCGACGCGACAGTCTCTCTGACGGCGACGGCCTACCCGGCCGAATGGTGCATCACAACCTTTCTCGATGAACGCCGACAGGCTTCCCCGATTCCGGTTACCCGGAGGGCAGCACCGTCGCTTGGCAGCACCGCTTACCCCGCCTCGCTCGAGGCCGATGCCGCGCTGACGAATGCCAGCGACTCCGCGTCGCTCATGAATCGTCTGCTGGAACTGAACACCAACCGGCTCATGACGCTATGGCAGGGCCGAAGCCGGTCGCTCGTCGTAGGCGTGCAGAAAGGCGGCTACCTTGGCGTCAGTGTTGACGAGGACGACGACCCCTAAGCGGGGACGAAACCCGTTAGCCCCCGATGTCGCTCAGGTCGTTCCCGCCACCGGATCGCCCTGCATCGCTCCACCTTCCGATGGCTTCTCCAGGACCTCTGCGTCCCGGACCGTATCGTGCTTGCCGGACAGCAGCAGGTAGACGACCGGCACGATCAGCAGCGTAAACAACGTCCCGAAACTCATGCCGCCGACGATCACCCAGCCGATCTGGTGACGCGCCTCGGCGCCGGCACCGGTCGCGAAAGCGAGAGGCACTGCGCCCAGCACCATGGCGCCGGTCGTCATCAGGATCGGCCGCAGTCGAAGCGAAGCCGCCTCCAGGACGGCATCAAGCTTCTCCTCACCCAGCTCGCGGAGCTG
>CAZFVT010000123.1:0-8818 GCA_964522355.1 uncultured Woeseiaceae bacterium
TGGTAGTCGATACTCTCCACGGCGTGACCCAACGCCTTCGCACAATCGGCCATCGCTCGAATCTTGGTGCCCCACGGCCCGCTCTCCTGGCCGTGGGAAAAAACCACTCGAAACTTCGTCATGTCTTGCTTCCTCAGTCTTCATCCCAGGTATCAGACGGCTTCCACAGCAGCTCATCGAGATCCGGCTCCCACCGATACTCCTGCATGTTCACCTTGCCGTTCAACAGGACGACGCCATCGTCGGCCAGGAGCTTTTTCTGCTTCCTGAATGAAGCCGTACCCTCCTCGAAGGCGAGCTTGCCGGAAGCGGTGATCACCCGAAACCAGGGCAGATTCAATTCGGCAGGTGCGTGCCGCAACGCATAGGCGGTCTGGCGCGCACCGCGAGGAATGCCGGCGATTTCCGCAACCTGGCCATAAGACGCCACGCAACCCGGCGGAATATCCGCGACCGTAGACCACAGGCGCCTGAGGCGCTGCTCCTTGCTCATGGGTGATCGGGTCTTTTTTGCTTCCACTCTCACGCCTTTAACCTCAGCCTTGCCTTGATTTCACGGCGAGCATCCTGCAGCACGGATTCCTGATCGAGCGAGTCGAGGATATCGGAAACGACCGTCTTGGGACCGCCGCTGCCCCAGGACTTGCCCTGCGACAGGTAACGAGCGGCGACCTCACCGACTACGTAGGTACTGTAGTACGCGATCGCTCCCTGGGCTCCGCCTGTGAGGATGGTCGACAGTCCCAGGGTGCCGACCTTCAGGGCGCTTGAGACTGCGTGCAGTGCCCAGACGGTGCCCATCAGCGCCGCCGCCTCAACGACGATGACCCGCACCAGCGACCCGGCTTCCTTACGACTGAGCGGCAGGCCATAAACGTGCGACAGGTGCACGACCATCCCGACGTCGATGAACGCGGCGGCGAACAGATCTGCGACAGGCACCGGGTTGAAGGCAACGGCAACCCCTTTGCCAATGCAATAGGTCCGAACCAGGCGCTCGCCAAGCTTCCGGCGTGCTTCCAGAATCCTTTCTCCGACCTGATCGCTCAGGTCTGCGGCGAACAGGCTCGCGTTCAGCGCCGCGAGCGTTTTTCCCTCGGCCTCGAAAATGTCCCAGAGTCGAAGCTTGAGGGTTTCAACGTCCGGTTCGCGTTCGCGCTCCGACAGCGTCTCGTTGCCTTCATCGTCGACGACCACCACCTGCTGCGGACGCGGTTCAGCCGCGACGCATACAATGTTCTGCGGCTGCACCAGCGACTCGGTCCGGGCGCGAATGGAGGCCAGCAAACGCTCCGTCTCCTCGCTGGTGTAAAGGTCGGTCTTGTTCAACGCGACCAGCACCGGCCGCCCCGCTTCGAGCAGGGTGCGCAGGGCGACACGTTCGGTGTCGGTAATATCGCTGTCAAGGACGAAGATAACGAGATCCGAACGGTTCGCCACTTCGGCGGCAAGCTTTTCACGCGCTTCGCCGCCCGCCTCGTCGAGTCCGGGCGTATCGATCAGGAAGACGCCGCCGGCCTCCACTTCAGACCAGGCTTCCATGTCCGCGCGTCGGGTTTCCCCATGCAGCGGGCTTACGTCGAATCGCGGCTCGCCGATTAGCGCATTCAATAATGAAGACTTGCCGGTGCTTACTCTGCCGAACACGGCGATGTGCAGGTGACCGTGCTGCAGTTTGTCCAGCATGGCCTCAACGGCCTGGTAATCGCCGGCGAGCGAATCACGAACGCCGGCTGGCAGCCGCACGTCTTCAACCAGCTCTCGGAGACTCTCGCGAGCGAGTTCAAGGTGACTGGCGCCGCCGTCCGCGGTTTCGTCCGACGCCTCTTCAGTCGGCGTCGGCGTTCTTCGCGACGTCGGCGACAGCCATTTTGGCCACTTGCCGAACACGCGTTTCAATCTGCTCACCGATAGATTCCTCGAAGTCGGCGATGGTTTGTTCCGGCAGCCACTCACCATGCTCCCGAAGTGTGCGTAACAGGCTTCGACCCAACGCATCGAAAATAAGTCCGTAGGCCACGGCGTGCACCAACCCGCCGGCAACCGTGCCTATACCCGGAAACGCCTTGAGCCCGTTGCCGGCCACGGCAAGGGCCAGTGGCAGCGCCTTGCCGGCGCGGCTCTCGGACAGGTTCAGAAACTCCTCAACGTCTACATCACGTGGCGCCACACCGTACAGCCGACAAAGCTCCCGGGTCATAGTCGTGCCAATGTAACCCTGGATAACGATGTCCGTGCCCGGGCTTACGGCGGCCAGCGCTCCCAGCACTGCCTTGCGGGTCGAATTTCTCAGTATCTGTTCACCGCGCTGTTCCCTGTAGGCCGCCTCGGCCAGCTCGAGTTTCTCGCTCGCCAGGCTGAATACCGCCTGTTCGCGGCGCTTGTCGAGCGCTTCCCGATCGGCTTGCAGCAGGCGGTTGATGGCCACCACCAGGACCCCGATGTCAGCATCGCGACTCCGCGTAACCAGCGTTTCGGTGCCGTCGGCCTGCCTTTCGATAACCTCGGCGTCGCCGCCCGCCGATACGGCGACGACGCGATCGCGGTCTACCGCCCCGCCAAGGTCCTGCAGGTGATCGAGCAGCCGTTCGAGCAGGAGCGCCTGCTCTGATGCGCTGTAGCGATCAGTCTTGTTGAGTACGAGAACCACCGGCTTGTCGAAGGCCAGAAGAGTCTGCAGCGTTTGCTTTTCCGCACGGGTCAGATCGCCATCGCAGACGAACGCGACAAGCTGCGCGCGACGCGCCTCCTGTTCGGCCAGCTCCGTGAACCCCGTGTCATGACCGGCCGTTCCGGGAACGTCCGTCAACAGTATTTGCTTACCGTCATCGACGCGCCAGCGATAGTGGCGGACATCGCGGGTTGACCCACCGGCAACATCTATCTCGATGTCAGCCGAGGGCACGAGTGCACGCACCAAGGAGCTCTTGCCGCTGCTGATCTCGCCGAAGAAGCAAAGGTAGAGCGTGTCTTCATCCTGCCTCCGGGCCAGGTCGTCGAGCTCCTCGCGCGCGGCGCTGACGTCCACGCCGGCCGCATCCGCCTCCCGGAGTCGTGCTTCGATGTCCGCCGAATCGATCGTTGGGCGAGTCTCCTGTCGGGCGGCGGGACGACGCCGGACCAGCAGGCGGATGATCAGCCAGATGGCGGCTACCACGAGCAGCCCGATGGCAGTCACGTAGGCATAGAGCACCGCGCGGGGGCCCTCCAGCAGGCGATCCCAGACGTTCAGTGCAGACTCGGTCAGGAAAATTATGGCGGCGAGCGCGATGACAAAGACGAGCGCCAGCAGAATGCCCAGCGTGATCCGGATAAAGCGATCCAGCTTCATAGTCGACAGACTGCCCGAATTGGGAAGACAGGGGAAGTCGCCACGCCGGCGGCTGCAAAAAGAGGCTTGGCAAGCGGGCAAGGTTGTAGGACACTCGGTGTCGGGCAAACTACTTGAAAGGAGGTGATCCAGTGTCTAGTGAGATTAACGAGGTACTTGCAGATTCTTTGGGTTTAACGCGGGTAGCAGGAGCACCTCCTTACGCACGCTGAAGTCAGATCTGGAAGTACTGCTTCTCACGGAAGGCCGCTCAATGAGCGGCCTTTCTGTTTTTTGGCCAGCGAAGCATGGTTTTGATTGCGGCCTACGGCCAATCGCAAGCGTCGTCGGCGAGGAGGAGCCACAGTGAAACTGCTTTTGTTTCCCGGCATGGACGGAACCGGCGAGCTCTTCGCCCCGCTCATCGCTGCACTGCCCGACTCGATCGAACCCGTGGTTATGACCTACCCCGTTGACAGAAGGCTGTCGTATGCAGAGTTAATCGCGGCTGCACGAACGCAACTACCGGAAGGCGAGCCGTTTCTGTTGCTCGGTGAGTCGTTCGGCGGCCCTATTGCCTTACAGCTCGCCGCTGAGCGACCCGAAGGCCTCGCCGGCCTGGTCCTGTGCTGCACCTTCGCACGCAATCCGCACCCTCGCTTCGCGCCGTTTCGATCGATGACCGGACTGCTGCCAATTAAGGAGATTCCTTCACTTGTCAGCAGTTTCGTGGTGTTGGGGGCAGACGCGAACGAGGCACAGCGCGCGGCCTTCGAGGCAGCACTGCGGAAAGTGGATTCCGCCGTATTGCGTCATCGCCTTAGAGAAATCCTCAACGTGGACGTCTGCCAGCTTCTGCCACGTATCATGGTCCCGACGGCGTATCTTCGGGCAACGGAGGACAGAGTCGTCCCTGAATCAGCCGTACAGCCCTTTCGCGAGGGTATAGCCAACCTTGAGATCGTCAACGTCCCGGCGCCGCATTTTTTGCTGCAGACCCGGCCAGCGGAGGCGGCAGCGGAGATCGTGAAACTCGCGGCAACCGTATAGCACTCGGAAGCGCCCACCGCAGAACGTGACCCAAACACGTTATGCCCGGCCTCAAACCGCTATGCTGGCAGAGTGAACCATGCCGCGAACACCTCGCCCGGGTCCGGTTTCGAAGTTCCACTCCTCGGTCGGCTGGGCCTCTCAGCGCTGGCACTGGCTGCCGCCAATGCCACCCTGCTGGTTCTGTATTTTGCGTTCGACGCCACCCTCTTTCAGCTGGTGCTGGTGTACTGGTGTGAATGTCTCTGGATAGGCATCTTCAGCGCCATTAAGTTGATCGCTGCGAGCATTTTCGGCTCGCCATACCGGTCAAACTGGGCAACCGTATCGCGCGGTGGTGCGGTGCTGCTCTCGCTCATCGTCATCGGCATGACCAGCACGGCTTTCTTTAGCACGCTCGGTCTGTTGCTGATGGCCATACTCACGGCGAACGAATGGCTGCCGCTTGGCGTTCCCGGCGATCGGGCCATCAATCATGTCAGCCTGATACTCGGAGCGTCGTTCCTGTTGGCGGCGGGCCATGGTTTGTCCTTCGTTGCTAACTTTCTGGTGCTTGGCGAAGTCCGCCGCGCACGCGTTGGCGCGCTGGTGGCGCTGCCCTTCAAACGCTGCCTCGCGCTGCTTGCGGCGATTGTGGCTGCCTTCGCCGCGGTGGCTGCGCTGCCGCCTCTCGCCACCACAACCGGCTTCGCCGCCGCGCTGATCCTGGCAAAACTGGTCATGGATCTGCGGCTGCACATCGGCGAGCGAGTAGCCTTTGAGGATTCAGCCTGATGCGCCGCGCGCTATCGTTAATTCTGTTCGCACAGGTCATCAGTGGCCTGGTGTGGACGCTCGCCATTGCCGGGACGCCGGGTCGCGGCGACTTTGGGCTGCTGGGTCTGCTGGTCATCGTCTATGCCGTGCAGTTGGCCGGCGCGCTCGTCGGCCTCTGGGCACTGTGGCGGAACCCTGCCTTGCGCCGACTGGCGGGAATGGTCGTCGCCTCACCCGTGGTTTTCTGGTTCCTGCCGGGCATCGTCAAGACGATGGCCGGCGGACATCTGTCGTCCGCGGAGGCTGCCACTACGGGGCTGGTTGGCCTATTACTCGTTGTCTTGGCCAGTCTGATCTTTCCACGCCGCGTGGCGGTCCTCTTGCCCGGATTCCTGTTTCGTAGCCGGCTGCTTAACGGTCTGCTGCTGACTGCCCTGCTGCTGGGCTGGTTGCTGCCGGTCGGCATACTCGTATTCGTCTTCAGCGGCGGTGGCAATGGGACAGGCGGCGATACCGGCGAGGGCCTGGCGCTCGCGATCGTGCTGGGCGCCACCTGGCTGATCATTATCGGCGGTCTTTCTGTGCTTGGAGCGGCCTGGGGTTGGCTCGGCTGGCGCAGCGGCGTCGAGGGAGCCTGTCGAAAACTCCATATAGCGCAGATTGTCGCCGCAACCCCCGCAGGCCTGATGGGTGCCGCCGCACTCGCGTTTATGGGGAGCCAGGGATAGGTCGAGCCGTCCTCAACAGCATTGCCGTCAGAGCATGAATCCGAGATCCCGAGCTGAAAAATTGCCGAGATTCGGCGCTACCAGCTCCAGATCAGGATCGTCGATGCCAAACCACGACGCGAGCGTCGCCGCGTACTGATCGGCCGAGAGCGTGGGAATGATCCGGCCGCCGCCGACGTCGTCAGGCCCGTCGATCTCAAGCCGGGGATGCGTGCCGTAAACGTCACCCAGAACCGCATCACCGATAACCATCTGCACGCCTCCCCAGGCGTGATCCGAACCGTCGCCGTTTGATGTCAAGGTACGACCAAAGTCCGACTGGGTGAATGATGTGACCTGATCGGCGACGCCCATCTCGACGGTGCGATCGTAAAAGGCCGTCATGGCTTCACTTACGGCTCCCAGGAGGCCGGGCTGATCTTCCACCTGATTGTCGTGCGAATCGAAGCCGCCCATCGCGACAAAAAACACCTGGCGCTGCATGTCGAGCTGGTCGCGCACGTCGATTAGACGAGCGACCGTGTCGAGCTGCTGGCCGAGCTGGCTGGCCGGCAAGGGCGTCGTCCTTACGGGCGCCGACGCCAGCGCATCACTGACGAGCTCTGCCGACGCGACCGCCCGCTGCTGCACCTCACCAAAGGCACGTTCGTACAGGCTGTTGTAGTTGGCTTCAATGATTTTCTGAAACGCCGCGCGCTGTTCCAGAAATGGCGTCGTATCGCCGAAGCCTTCAAACTGGACCGGGCCCTGTGGACCCATGACGTAGGCGATAGTGTCGTCGGCGGCCTGCAGCAGCGCATTACCGAAGAGCGAGGAATTGGTTGGCATTTGCTGATCCGCGACCGCGGTCTGAAGAAGGTCCGCTACTCGTCCCGCCCAGCCTGTACTCCCGGCGTTAATGCCGTTCAGCTTTTGCCACTGGCCCTGCTGGTCATTATGGGAGAAGAGCTGTGGCGGCAAGATTGCCGAGCCTTCCTGATAAGCCTGCTTGGTGGTTGGCTCGATCAACGGACCTACATTGGTCACCAGAGCGACTCGACCCTGGTCGAACAAACGCCGGACTCCATCCATCGCATAGTGCAGACCAAACTCGGTGACCTGGGCGGTCATTGGCGTTATGGGTAGCAGCTCTTCGGGCAGCATCGCGAGATTCTGTCGAGACTGGGCGTAGGCGTTGTATTCGGTACCGCTGCGCGGCACGAGCATGTTGAATGAGTCGTTTCCGCCGAACAGAAACACACAGACCAGCGCCTTGTAATCGTTGAACGGCGCCGCGGTTGACATGCCCTGGGCGAAGGATACTCCCGGCAGGGAGCCCAGCGATGCCGCGATGCCGGAGGACTTCAGGAACTGTCGTCGATTGATATTCATGAGGTCGGCTCCTAGCGCTGATAGGCGAATTCAGGGGACGAGGAAACGAGATAAATGGTTTCCGCAACTCTCAGCAGCTCGTTCGGAGCGCCCGGAATCAACGCCAGCATGCCGGCGATCTCACTGCGCAGAGTGTCGCTGATCCGTCCGCCAAGCAGCCGGTCCGAGACTCGGCGGATGAGTGCTTCGTCATCGCCGGCAAGGGCCATCTCGTCAGCGATATCGATGTACACAGTGTCGGGCCGGAACGACGGGTCGGACGTGGAAAACGAATTGGCGACAAACGCCTGATAGAAGAAGGTATTGGTCACGAGCGTGTTCTGATACTCAGTGGCAATGCCAAATTCCGGCGCGACAAGACCCGCCGCCTGTATCTCACCGGGCGGCGCGTAGAACGGGCTGAAAAAATTGAAGACGGACGGCGATTGCAGCGGCCCCTGACCGAAGATGATGGACGGCGGCAGGCCGTTGACGGGCAGCATGCTGCCATCATCCGATCGGGCATCGTAGGCACGCCACAGCTGTGTCAGTCTGAGCAGCGGCTCCTTGAGCTTGCCGCTGGCCTCCGTCGCACCGCCGTCGCGCGCCTCGCTGTCGAGCAGGATAGCCTTCACGACCGCGCCCAGGTCGCCGCGCTCACCCGCACCGTTGTCATTGAAAACAGCAGCGACGCGCGCCACATATCCGGGCGAGGGATTGCTGGTGACAAGCCGCTGAATCAGGCGAATAGCGATAAACGGACCGACGTTGGGATGATTGGCAATGTTGTCGAGGGCCGCGTCGAGATCGGCCTGCCCGTCCTGCCCGGCCGGCAGCGTTACGCCGCCAAGCAGGCGCTTTTCGCCGGTATCGTGAAAATCCGGATAGAGCTGCATGGGCTGGGTTCGATTGGCCGCGGTGGGTCGCGCGAACTCGAAGTTAGCGAAACCGGCAAAGTGCCAGCCGGTGAAAACATGCGCAAAGCCCTCGATGACCGCCTGATCGTACGTCGGCACGGGCTGGTCGCTGAGATCAGTCACTACCGAGCCGTCCATATTCAGCTCGACCAGCCCGATACTGAAAAGCTGCATGAGCTCGCGGGCAAAATTTTCGTCCGGCCGGATGTTCAGGAGTGGATCAGGCTTTTCGTTGCCCAGCATACTCAGATAGATACCCATCGCCGGGTGTAGCGTGATTTCCTCAATGAGCTGCCGATAATTGCCAAATGCGCCTTCGACGAGCACGTCATAGTAGTCGCTCGACATATACGGAAATGCGTTGAGAGCACCGACCTGGGAGACGACAAAAACTTCCGAGAGCGCGAAGGCAACTCGCTGGCGCAGCTGATCCTCGGCGTTAACCGCATGACGAAACCAGATGTCGACCCGATCATTGTGCAGCAGGCCGACAAACATGGGCACGGGTTGCGCCTGCACATGGGGCAGATGCAACGATGCGGGCAATGCCATCTGTTCATCGATCCAGGCTTCGATGCCGGTATCGACGACCCTGGCAACGTCGACTGCGGTGGCGCCGAAGCTCGCCTGGTTCAGGAAATCAAAGGCCTCTGCTGCCGTCACGGTTGGTGGTGGTGGTGGCGGCGGCGGCGGCGGAACGACGTTAC
>CAZFVT010000124.1:0-8688 GCA_964522355.1 uncultured Woeseiaceae bacterium
CATTGAAACCGAGACGCTCTTCGAAGAGGCCAGCGCCTTGCTTGCGGGCACGCTGGAGGCGCTGGCGGCTATGCGTCGCAGCGAGGGTGAGCGCATAGCGGCTATGCTGGAGAGCCGCTGCGCGGAGATTCGTCGAATCGCGACGGACGTGCGCTCGAGAATGCCGGAGGTGCTCGAGGCGGTACGTGCGAAGCAGAAGGATCGGCTCGACAAGCTCGACATCGATGCAAATCCGGAGCGCCTGGAGACGGAGCTGGCGCTGGTTGCCCAGAAACTCGATGTTGACGAGGAGCTTGATCGGCTGGAAAGCCACGTCGTCGAGATTCTCGATGCCCTGCGCCGCGACGAGCCGGTCGGCCGTCGCCTCGACTTCCTCATGCAGGAGCTGAATCGCGAGGCCAATACCCTGGGTTCGAAGTCGGGAGACGCCGAAACCACGCGAGCGGCGGTCGAGCTCAAGGTGCTCATCGAACAGATGCGCGAACAAATCCAGAACATTGAATGAAGGCTCGCGCTCGGGCACGAAAACGAACATGACCCGGAAGAATCGACTTTACGTGCTTGCCGCGCCCTCGGGTGCCGGCAAGACAACCCTCGTCAAGGCGCTGGTGGGCCGCCACCCCGAGTTTCGCTTCTCGGTTTCCTACACGACCCGCGAGAAGCGCAAAACCGAAGTCGACGGCAGGGATTACTTCTTCGTAGATGCAGAGCGATTTGCCGAGCTGCGGGCCGCCGGCGAGCTCCTGGAGTCGGCCGAGGTTTTCGATCATCACTACGGGACCGGCCGCTCCCAGGTGCAGGCCTTTCTCGCGGACGGGCACGACGTCATCCTCGAAATCGATTGGCAGGGAGCGCGGCAGGTGCGTGACTCGATGCCCGAGTGCATTACCGTTTTCATCCTGCCGCCGTCCCGGGACGAGCTGGAGCGACGGCTGCGCGGACGGCAAACCGACAGCGAGGCGGTGATTGAGCGGCGACTGCGCGACGCGCTGTCGGATATGGCCCACTGGCAGGAGTTCGACTACTGCATCATCAACGACGACCTGGATACAGCCGTCGCGGAACTCGAAGCGGTTTTTGCCGGCAGCGGCGAGGCCAATCACCGGGATAACCCGGAACTCAAGGGCCGCATTGAAAAAATACTGGTGTGATCCCAGATAGGTGAAGTAGACTGGTGGGTCACGATTTTCAAGCGGCCGCGTGCGCGCGCCCGATACCAGAATTACCCAGGAGTTACCGGATGGCCAGAATTACGGTCGAAGACTGTCTGCAGAACATCGACAACATTTTCGAAATGGTGCTGGTGGCAGCAAAACGTTCACGGCGGATTGCCCACGGCGCCGAGCCGCTTGTCGAGCTCGAGAATGACAAACCGACGGTGCTCGCCCTTCGCGAGATTGCTGAGGGGCACATTACCCCGTCAATCCTCGAGGAGATCGAACAGCCCGCCGCCGACGAGTTTCTGCCGCCGGATCCTGCTGATGAACTGATGCCGATGCGAGGCATATCCATAGGCGACTGACCGCCACGGAGTGCGTGCCAAAAGCCTGGTCATCAGCCTTGGTCATCGGCGTCGGTCATCGGCGATGAGAAGCGACTGATTTTGATTGGGCTTAAGCATTGGATTACGCAACCACCATACTGTCCAAACTTCCCCGGTCGTCCATGCGACCGGACAAAGGGCTGCCGCAGCTGATCGAAACGCTCCAGGGCTATGTGTCCCGGGAGCAGGTCGAAATGATCGTTCGGGCCTATGAGTACGGCGCCCGTGCCCATGAAGGCCAGCGCCGCAAGAGCGGCGAGCCCTATATCCAGCACCCGGTTGCCGTCGCGCAGATTCTCGCCGAGCTGCAGCTCGACCCCGAGACGATCGCTGCCGCCATCCTCCACGACGTTATTGAAGACACGGATATCGACGCCGAGGAGCTGGCAAGCCACTTCGGCGAAGAGGTTGCCAGCCTGGTTGACGGCGTCAGCAAACTCGACCAGATGCACTTCACCTCGCGGGCCGAGGCGCAGGCCGAGAGCTTTCGCAAGATGATGCTGGCGATGATCGAGGACATCCGCGTCATCCTCGTCAAGCTGGCAGACCGTCTGCACAACATGAAGACCCTCGATGCCATGTCTCGCGACAAGCAGCGACGCATCGCCACGGAAACCCTCGAGATCTACGCGCCGATCGCCAACCGCCTGGGCATGAACCAGTTCAAGAACGAGCTGGAAGACTTGGGCATGCGCTACCTGTACCCGTATCGTGCCAGGGTGCTCGAAAAGGCCCTCAAGCGTCGCAAGGGCTCGCAGAAACAAAACGTCAAAACGATTTCCAGCCGCATCAAGAAGGCGCTGGATGAGGAGTCGATCGAGGGTTCCGTCAACGGCCGCGAGAAGCATCTCTACAGCATCTACCGCAAGATGACGGAGAAGAAGCGTTTGCTGACCGACGTCGCCGATGTGTTCGGCTTCCGCATCGTCGTCAACAGCGTCGATGACTGCTACCGGGTTCTTGGCATCGTGCATGGCCTTTACAAACCAATGCCGGGCCGCTTCAAGGATTACATCGCCATTCCGCGGCTCAATGGCTACCAGTCATTGCACACGACCCTGTTCGGGCCGAAGGGTCTGCCGCTCGAAGTGCAGATCCGCACGGCGGAGATGGACCAGGTCGCCGAATCCGGCGTAGCCGCACACTGGCTTTACAAGGCCGAAGAGAAACAAACCGCCGCGCCGCAGCTCAAGGCTCGCCAGTGGCTGGCACGGCTGGACGAGATACAGAAGTCCGGCAGCTCCGAGGAGTTCCTGGAGAGCGTCAAGGTCGACCTGTTTCCGGACAAGATCTACGTCTTCACGCCGAAGGGCGACATCATGCCCATGCCAAAGGGCGCGACGACCGTCGACTTCGCCTACACCGTGCACACGGACATCGGCAACCGCTGCGTTGCGGCGAAGATCAATCGCAACCTGGTACCGCTGCGAACGGTTCTGGAGAACGGCCAGACCGTAGAGATCATCACGGCGCGTGACGCCCAGCCAAACCCCAACTGGGTCTCCTTCGTCACCACGGCGAAAGCGCGCTCGGCGATTCGCAGCTATATGAAGAGCATGGTTACCAGCGAATCCGTTGACCTGGGACGCCGCCTGCTCGATCGCGCCCTTAAGGATCAAAACTCATCGCTGCGCAAAGTCGGCAAAGTCCGAATGCGGGAAATTCTCGATGAGCTCGGCCTGAATACGGACACCGAGCTCTTCGAACAGATTGGGCTGGGCGAACGACTGGCGGCACTGACGGCGCGCCTGTTGGCGGGCACCCCGGAGTCAGAAGAAGAGGCTGCCGACGCGGACAAGCACGTCTCGCCGGAGCTCGTCATTTCCGGCACCGAAGGCATGGTGGTGAGCTACGGCAAGTGCTGTTACCCGATTCCCGGAGACGAGGTCATGGGCTATCTCAGCGCAGGCCTTGGCGTCGTTGTCCATCGCCACCAGTGCGGCAACATGATCAACTTCCGCAAGCATCCGGAGAAGTGGATCACGGTAAGCTGGGAAGAGGACATCGAGCGCGAGTTCCAGAGCAAGATCCACGTCGATACCGTCAACAAGGCAGGCGTTCTTGCCGAAGTTGCCGCCACCATCGCGAACACCGATTCGAACATCGAGCAGGTGGCCGTGACCAATCGCGATGAAGACGTTACCGAAATGACTTTCGTGCTCGCGGTGAAGGATCGCGTACACCTCGCCAACATCATCCGTAACGTGCGTAAGATGCCCAACGTCTTCCGAGTCCACCGCGACTGCACCTGAATCCAGGAGAAAACCTTGTCGAAAACGCCGATACATACAGAGCAAGCGCCCGCTGCCATTGGCACCTATTCCCAGGCGATCAACAGCAATGGGCTGGTCTTTCTGTCCGGACAGATACCGCTGGATCCGGCGACCATGGAAATTGTTGACGGTGATTTCGAAGCCCGCGCACGACAGGTGTTCGACAACCTGAAAGCGGTTACGGAAGCGGCTGGCGGCCAGCTCGACCAGATCGTCAAACTGACGATCTACCTCACGGACCTGGCCAATTTCGCTACCGTCAACGCGGTCATGGAAAGCTATTTCGACGCGCCCTATCCGGCGCGTGCGGCGCTGGGCGTCTCGGCCCTGCCGAAAGGTGCCGACGTGGAAGCCGAGGCTATACTCGCACTGTAATCCGCTAAGCCTGAAGGCTAGAGCGACCGTGAATACGAAGACCGAGCCCCTGGCCGCTCCGGCGACCAGCCTGTGGGGCGTCGGCCCGGCGCTGGCGGAGAAGCTCGAGAAGCTCGGCGTCAGCCGGGTCGAGGATTTACTGTTCCTGCTGCCCCTCAGGTACGAGGACCGAACCCGTCTGACGCCGATTGGTGGCTCCATTGCCGGACAGCGCTGCCTTGTCAGCGGCGAAGTTCTGCTCGCCGAGGTCGCCTTCCGGGGCAGACGTCAGCTGCTGGTGCGAATCGCGGACGGCAGCGGTCAGATGACCCTGCGATTTTTCTACTTCTCCCGACAGCAACAGACGCAGTTTCGTAAAGGCAGCCAGGTTGTATGTTTCGGTGACGTGCGGCATGGGCCGGCCGGCGTCGAGATGATCCACCCCGAGTACCGACTGCTGGGTGCCGACCAGGACGTACCGGTCAGCGATCGCCTGACGCCGGTTTACTCCATCACGGAGGGCGTGCAGCAGGGAAGGCTGCGCGGATTGGTACTGCAGTCGCTGCAGAAGATGCGCGCCAGCCCGCCCGAGGAGCTGCTGCCGCCGGACGTCCTTGAAAAGCTGTCGATGCCATCGCTCGCAGAGGCACTTGAGTATCTCCATGAACCGCCACCGGATGCAGACCTTGCCAGCCTGCAGGCCGGCAATCATCCCTGCCAGCAGCGCCTTGCGTTCGAGGAACTGCTGGCTCACTACCTCAGCCTGAGGAGCTTGAGGCGCCGCAACGATCGGGAGTCCGCACCGGCGCTAGCCGGCGGTGATGACCTCATCGAGCGCTTCACCGACGCCCTGCCTTTCACGCTCACAGGAGCGCAGCAGCGCGTCTCCGAGGAAATCGAATCCGACCTCCGTCGCTCACAGCCGATGATGCGACTGGTGCAGGGTGATGTTGGCTCGGGCAAGACCATCGTCGCGGCTATTGCCGCGCTTCGGGCGTTCGCCGACCAGCGGCAGTCGGTCATCATGGCGCCCACAGAGCTGCTGGCCGAACAGCATTTGCAGAACTTTCGAACCTGGCTGGAGCCACAGGGCGTGACCCTGTGCTGGCTGTCGGGAAGCCAGAAGAAAAAGCAGCGCGCGGAATCGCTGGCAGCGATTGAAAGCGGCGAGGCGCAGGTCATCGTCGGCACCCACGCGCTGTTCCAGGAAGGCGTCACGTTTCACGATCTCGCGCTGATCGTCATCGATGAGCAGCACCGCTTTGGCGTGCATCAGCGGCTGGCGCTCCGCGACAAGGGCCTGGGCCGTGATGGCTTTCCACACCAGCTGGTCATGACGGCGACACCGATTCCCCGCACCCTAGCTATGGCCGCCTATGCGGATCTCGATACGTCAATCATCGACGAGCTGCCGCCGGGACGAAAACCGGTCACCACGGTGGTGCTGGCCGACGTCCGTCGCGACGACGTGATCGAGCGGGTCCGGGCGGCCTGCGCCGCCGGCCAGCAGGCCTACTGGGTGTGTCCGCTGATCGAGGAATCGGAGTTGCTGGATGCGGAGGCTGCGGAAGCGCGTCACGCACAGCTCAGCGCCGGCCTGCCGGAGCTGAAGATAGGCCTCGTACACGGACGCCTGAGCGCGGCCGCCAAAGAGAAGGCGATGCGCGCGTTCAAAGCCGGTGAAACAGACGTTCTGGTCGCCACCACGGTAATCGAAGTCGGTGTCGACGTGCCCAATGCCAGCCTGATGATTATTGAGAACGCAGAGCGTATGGGCCTGTCCCAGCTGCATCAGCTGCGCGGCCGGGTGGGCCGCGGCGGCGCCAGCAGTCACTGCGTGCTGCTCTACAAGCCGCCGCTGGGCAAACTCGCGAAATCACGCCTGTCCGTAATGCGTGAAAGCAACGACGGTTTCTTCGTCGCCCAGCGCGATCTTGAACTGCGCGGCCCCGGTGAGCTGCTCGGTACCCGGCAGACAGGCCTGCCGCAGTATCGGATCGCCGACCTGGTGCGCGACGGCGAGCTGATGCCACAGGTTCAGCGCATCGCCTCGGGGCTGCTGTCCAGCGACCACGAGCGAGCCGCACGTATCGTGCGCCGCTGGCTGGGCACCGCAAGCCGCTATGGCAAAGTCTGAGGAAAGCCATGCGTACCGACCGGTCAATCTGGTAGTTTTCGCAACACCGACGCCATTCAGTGCCCTCAAGTGAGTAACCCCCAGGCCAACAACGCTATCTTGCCCAGCCTTGGCAGGCAGCTGCGCAATTACGCGCTGCTCATGCGGCTCGACAAGCCTATCGGCATCTGGCTTTTGCTCTGGCCTACGCTGTGGGCGCTCTGGCTTGCTGGCGAAGGCCGGCCGGACCCCGGCCTGTTTATCGTTTTCGCTCTCGGCGTGGTGATCATGCGCTCGGGCGGCTGCGTTCTGAATGATTTTGCCGATCGCCGGATAGACCCTTACGTCGAGCGCACCCGTAACCGGCCCATCGCCTCGGGCGCCGTCGCACCGACGGAAGCCCTGCTGCTGTTCGCCGCGCTGTCGCTCATCGCCATTGGCCTCGCAACCATGCTCAACCGTCCGGCGCAGCTGCTCGCCGCCATCGCGGCCGGCCTCACCATCATCTATCCGTTTATCAAACGCTACCTATCGATCCCGCAGTTTTTTCTCGGCGCGGCGTTTGGCTGGGCCGTGCCCATGGCGTTCGCAGCCGAAACCGGACAGACGACGCGCCTCGCCTGGCTGGTCTTCGGTGTTGCGCTGATCTGGGCCGTGATCTACGACACCTTTTACGCCATGGTCGACCGGAAGGACGATCTCAAGGTCGGGGTCAAATCGACCGCAATCATGTTCGGCGACCTTGATCTCTTCGTGATCGGCGGGCTGCAGGTCCTGATGCTGGTCGCGCTGGTCATGGTCGGCAACCTGGCAGAGCTTGGTCCCTGGTACTTTGCGGCCGTCGGCGTGTCATCGCTGTTCATGATTCGGCACCAGTGGTTAGCGAGAAACCGCGACGCGGAAGGCTGTTTCGCTGCGTTCCGCGAGAACCACGTCGTGGGTATGGTGGTGTTTATCGGCATCGTGCTCCATTACACGTTTACCACGACCGGCACGGGTTAGATTCAGGACGCCCTCGCCACTGCCACCAGACAAATCTCAGCGACGCCGGCCGACCGCAGCACTTCGGCGGCAGAGCGCGCCGTTTCGCCGGTCGTGATGACATCGTCAATCAGCAGCACGCGCTTCGGCGGCTGGCTGCCGACGAACGCAAAGGCCCGCGACAGGTTCCGTCGTCGCGCCGCGGCGCTCAGACCGGTTTGCGGCCTGGTTCTGCGATGTCGACGGAGCAACGCCAGCCGCGGCAGATCGAGTTGCCGACCGAGAGCCCGCGCTAACTCGTCTGCCTGATTAAATCCCCGTCGCGCGTGGCGCCAGCGGTGCAGCGGCACCGGAACGATCCCGTCCACCCTGAGATGCCGCTCGGTCACGGCTGGCGCCACCAGCTCGGCCAGCACCGGCGCCAGCCACAGCTGATTGCGGAACTTCAGCGACTTGATCAGTGAATCGATCGGAAATCCGTAGTGCAGCGGGGCAACAGCCCGATCAAACGGTGGCGGTCGTCGCTGGCAGGCACCGCAGGCCTCCTTCGACGTTAGGCCAGTCGGGACGGGACGGGCGCAGCGGGGACAGGCGGCCAAAAGCCACGGCAGCTCGCGTCGACAGGCTTCGCAGACACCGATGCCCGTCACCCGCGTGCCGCAGAGGGCGCAGCCCTGGGGGATCACAACGTCCAGAAATTGCTGTACCAACGCCAGGGCCGCGCCCCCTCTGCCTGTTTGGAGGTGACACAGCCTGCCAATCCGGACGGGCGGCAGGAATCGCCGAATCCGGGCGGCGCATGGAGAAACTCGCCGCGCCCGCCCGCCTGACTTAAGCTTGCACGCCTCATGGCCGATTCAGACACCCACCGCCTGTTCCGCAGCTCGGCACTCCGACAGCGCTTCGACAGTGCCGCCGAAACGTTTGCCCAGGCGGACTTTCTCTTCCGCCGCTGCATGGAGGGTTTGCTGGAACGCCTCGCACCGATGTCCCTGAAGCCCGAGGTCATCGTCGACGTGGGCAGCGCCACGGGACGGGGTAGCCGCGAGCTGGCGCGACGCTGGCGTCGTGCCCGGGTGTTGAGCATCGACCTCAGTCACCAAATGCTCATGTCCGGGCGTACAGGTCGCGGCTGGTTGTCCCGGCAGCGAGATGTACAGGCGGACGCGCACGATTTGCCGCTCAAGACCGGCTGTGCCGATCTGCTGGTCGCCAACCTGAGCCTGCCCTGGTTCGACCAGCCAGAAAGATGCCTTCAGCAGTTCGGCCGCGTCCTGCGCAAAGAAGGGCTCCTGCTGTTTGCCACCCTGGGCCCGGATACGCTCAGGGAGATCCGCGATGCCTGGCAGCAGATCGACACAGGGGCGCACGTGCATCCCTTCGCCGATATGCACGACATTGGCGACGCGTTGATTCGGGCA
>CAZFVT010000125.1:0-8687 GCA_964522355.1 uncultured Woeseiaceae bacterium
TACGAAGCGGGGGACGACGATTTCCCCTTCCTGAACGAGCTTGCTCACTACGAGTGGGCCGAGCTCGCCCTGTCCGTGTCTGAAGACAGCAACGACGATCTTGACGTTGAAGATGAAGGTGACCTGTTGTCTGGCATTCCGGTCAAGTCGCGTCTCGCATGGGCATTTGCGTACCACTTTCCCGTCCACCGAATTGCCGAAGACTTCCTGCCCGAGGAGCCCGATGACGTGCCGACGTTCATCGCTCTTTTCAGAAAGGCGGATGATGAGCTTGGTTTTCTTGAACTGAATCCTGTTACCGCGCGCTTGCTCGAGCTTATCGAAGCTAACGACACAAAAACCGGCAGGGAAATCCTGACGGATCTTGCCGAAGAGATTTCTTACCCTGACGTTGATGCAATGATCGCTCATGGTCACGACGCCATGGAACAAATGCGCAGCCATGAAATAATCCTCGGCACCCGCAGGTCCCTTTAGGCAAGCGGCGCGAACGCGCCTTTGCACACAGAGATAAGGGGTACTGCAATCATGGCTTTTCTTCTTCGCATGCAAGACATGCTCAACGCGACGCGCAAGGTCGACTTCCTCGGACCGCTCGCTCTGCGGCTTTACCTGGTACCCGTTTTCTGGACGGCAGGCACCAACAAACTCGCCGGCGAAGGCGCCGACGGCATTGTCAGCCAGAACATAATCAACTGGTTCGGCAATGCGGAATGGGGGCTGGGACTTCCCTTTCCCACCGTGATGGCGTTCTGCGCCGTAGGGGCTGAAGTCTTCGGCGCCGTGGCGCTTCTTCTTGGCCTGGGTACACGCTGGTTCGCGATTCCGCTGATGATCACGATGCTGGTCGCAATGTTCAAAGTTCACTGGAAGAACGGCTGGCAGGCCGTAGCTGACGCTGCGAGCCCGTTTGCGCCGGAAGACATCGAGGGCGCAACCCAGCGCCTGGATATGGCAAAACGATTGCTCCGTGAGCACGGCAACTACGACTGGCTGACCGAGTCCGGCAGCTTTGTGATCTCGAACAACGGCATTGAATGGGCGGCCACTTACTTCGTCATGCTGCTCGCGCTGTTCTTCACAGGTGCCGGCAAGGCAAGCCTGGACCAGCTCATTGCGAGCCGCATGGGACGGCCAACGCTCTAAAATCCATTACACTCAAGGGGCCGGAAACGGCCCCTTACTTTATGCGGAGATCGTAATCATGCAAGAGACGTTTCTTGGCGCCCTGGATGCCGTTCAGCTGCTCTCGTCAATTCTCGTTTTCTTCCTGGGCATTGGGTTCCTGGTGGTCATCGGCATGTACATCGTCGACGTCACGCAGACCAGCCACGCCATTCGCCGTAACTTCCCGGTCATTGGCCGGTTCCGTTACGTCTTCGAGCGGCTGGGCGAGTATTTTCGCCAGTATTTCTTCGCGCTGGATCGCGAAGAGATGCCGTTCAACCGGGCGGAACGTTCCTGGGTTTATCGCGCCGCCAAAGGCGAGGACAACACGGTCGCCTTTGGCTCGACCCGCAACATTCGACTGGTCGGGACACCGATGTTCGTCAATTGCCCCTATCCGGTACTCGACGCCGACGCGGCGCCCGCGCAGGACGTGACGATCGGCCCCTACGCCCGTAGTCCCTACACCACCAACTCGATCTTTAATATCTCCGGCATGAGCTACGGCGCCATCTCCAAGCCGGCCGTACTGGCGCTGTCCAATGGTGCCAGGGCCGCCGGCGTCTGGATGAACACCGGTGAAGGCGCGCTGTCGCCCTGGCACCTGGAAGGCGGTGCCGACATTGTCTTCCAGATTGGCACGGCGAAATACGGTGTCAGAAACGACGACGGTTCATTGAACGACGACAAGCTCCGAGCCGTCGCCGATCACGACCAGGTGAAGATGATTGAGCTCAAGCTCAGCCAGGGCGCCAAGCCCGGCAAGGGCGGTATTCTGCCAGGCGAAAAAGTGACTGCCGAGATCTCGAAAATTCGCGGTATCCCGGTCGGCACGGATTCGATCAGTCCAAACCGCCACCCCGAGATCGACTCCAGCGAAGACCTGCTCGACTTCATTGCGCACATCCGTGAAGTCAGCGGGCTGCCTGTTGGCTTCAAGTCCGTGATTGGTGCCTACGGCTGGCTCGATGAGCTTTTCGCGCTCATCAAGGAACGCGGCGTTGAGTCTGCTCCCGATTTCATCACGATTGACTCCGGCGACGGCGGAACCGGGGCGGCGCCCATGAGCCTGATCGACAATGTCGGCCTGCCCGTACGGGAAAGCCTCCCGCTGGTTGTCGACATGCTCGTACGGCACGGGCTGCGCGATCGCATCAAGATTATTGCCAGTGGCAAACTGATAACGCCCGCAGAGGCAGCTATGGCCCTGTGCCTCGGCGCCGATTTCATTACTTCAGCCCGCGGCTACATGTTTGCACTCGGCTGCATCCAGGCGCTCCACTGCAACAAGAACACCTGCCCAACAGGCATCACCACGCACGACAAGAAGCTGCAGAAAGGGCTCGACCCGACCGATAAAGCCGAACGCGTCAAGCGCTACGCAGAAATGATGCACAAGGAAATCGGCATCCTGGCGCACTCCTGTGGTGCCAGGGAACCTCGCAAGCTGCAACGCTTCCACTGCCGCATTGTGCAGGATGACGGACGCTCGCTGCCGCTGAATGAGATCTATCCGGACGTGATATCAGCCTAGCGTTCGACCAGGCGCCGCTTTCAAGAGTCTCCATCTGTGGCCTATAATGCCCAAAAACGGAGAACAAGGGGGCGATCTGTGGCGCCAACGTCCAGCACCGTCGGCGAGAGGCCAGCGACGAAACGGAACCGGTACATCACATCCTGCCGGCCAGCTCTGACGGCGGTATTCGCTCTGCTAAGTGCTTACACTCACGCAGCCGATGACCTGATTCCGATTGAGACATTCGCGCAGCTTGAGCTGATCTCCAGCGCGAGACTCTCCCCGGACGGTAGCCATTTTGCCTATCTTCGGCCCATCGAAGGCCGCCGATACATTGTTGTCCAGGCGCTGCATTCGGCAGGCAAGCCTTACGTTCTCGCCCCGTTCGACAACCTCGAGTACTCATGGCTCCAATGGGCAAATTCCGAGCGCATTGTCTTTGCGATGTCATTCTCCTCCAAGCGCGGTATTACGGAAACCACTGAAACCCGGCTCCTGTCCATGCGCTATGACGCGACGGATATCGCGCACATCATCAAGCCAGGATTTCGAGACCGCGTCGGCACCCGAATTGCGTCCGTTCAGCTTCCTGCGCCGCAGATACAAGACGACGTCATAGACTGGCTACCCGAAGAACCGAACTTTATTCTGGTTTCTGTAGATGAAGACAGCAACGGTCAGGACGAGGTCCGGAAAGTGGACATTCGGAACGGCGACTACGACGTCATTCGGCGCGACACTCGTGGTATCCAGCATTGGGTAACCGATCAGAATCATGACGTGCGCATCGGCTATGGCTACGATCCTATACGCGGATTCGTCATGATGTACCGGCCTATCGATGGAGATTGGGGTCAGGCGAAGGACGAAGGCTGTTGGACCAGCGGGCTGATGCCGCAGGCGTTTTCAGCCGACGCATCGAACGTCTACGTCATGGGGCCAAATCCCAGTGGCCGTCAGTCGGTTGGCATGCTTTCCATCGCCTCCGGCGACATCGTAGAGACGACGTACACGCATGATTCTATTGACGCAACCGGCCTCGTATTTGATCCATTCACCAATCGCGCTCTCGGCGTCAGCTATACGGATGATTACCCCCGCGTCGAGTATTTTGATGAAGAATTCAAGTCGTTGCAGGCAACCATAGACCGAGCGTTGCCTGACACAATTAATCGAATTACAAGCTACTCTGACGATAAGCGACGAATCCTAATACGATCATTTAGCGACGTCGTGCCGGGCAGCTTCTACTTTTGGGATCGCGACGAAGGACAGATGCAGCACGTTGCGGATGCAATGCGAAACTTGCCACCGGAAAAGCTTGCGTCCGTGGAATCGCATTGGATCGATATCGGCGACGGCATGCGCATGCAAATGTTCCTTACCAGGCCGACGGCTAACATCGACGGGCCTGTTCCGGCTGTTGTGTTGCCTCATGGCGGCCCGGAAGCACGGGACGACCGACGATTCTGGTTCCTGTCACAGTTCCTGGCCTCCCGTGGTTATGCGGTCCTGCAACCCAATTTTCGAGGATCTACCGGTTACGGTTACGAGTATCGCCAGGCAGGGCGCCAGCAATGGGGTGGCGCCATGCAGGACGATGTCACTACCGCAACCCATTGGCTGATTGACGAAGGCATAGCTGATCCCGAGCGAATAGCCATAGTCGGCTGGTCATACGGCGGATATGCGGCGGCGATGGGACTAATTCAGGCACCGGAGCTCTATCGATGCGCGGTGTCCATTAACGGCGTCCTCAATCTGCCGCGGCTTATTGCCGATGACCGTCAGTACATCGGTGGCAGCGTCTGGACAAAGCACGTTGGACTGACCGAAGCGAAGTCAGCTGACGTGTCGCCATATCATCAGGCGGAGCGCATTCAAGAACCGATCCTTGTCATTCAAGCCAAAGACGACGCCAGAGTCCATGAAGATCAGGGCAGAAATTTCAGCAAGCGCATGAAGAAACTCAAGAAACCGATCGAGTATGTCGCTGTGGATTTCGGCGGGCATTCAATGACCAATGAGGCCGCAAGACTGACCATTCTCAAGGAAGTCGAAGTGTTTCTGGCCGAGAACATGCAGCCGTAAAGAGGCTATCCCTTAGCCTGAACGAAACACCCAGAAATGCGCCAGCGCCGTGCATAGCGGCAAGGTAATCGCCGTTCGAATCAGGAAGACCTGGGCGAGATTCACGAGATTGAGCGGAATCCGGGTTTTGAGAATCATCACACCGACTTCCGTCATGTAGATCAGCTGCGTGATCGACACGCTGGCGACGACAAACCGAGTCAGCTCACTGTCGATGGACTTCGCTACTACCGCCGGCAGGAACATGTCGGCAAACCCCACTAACAGTGCGGGCGCTGCCGCCTCGGCTTCCGGCAACCTGAAGAGCTCCAGCAGTGGAATCAGGGGATACGAAATCCAGGTAAAGAAAGGCGTGTACTCAACGATGATCAGGCCGGTCGTACCGATCGCAATAAGCGCAGGGAGCAGCCCGAACCAGACGTCAAACATATTGAAGAGTGCACCCTCCAGGTAATGCCTGGCTCCCGGCGCCCTGGCAGCCCGCGCCTTGGCCGCGTTGACTCCCGCCTGCCAAAGACCACCGGCAGGCATCAGATCTTCACTGAGCTGCTTACCCGCTTCGCTGTAACTGTCGGGAATCCTCGACAGCGGCGGCAGACGCGGCGTAATGATCGCCGCAGTCAGACCGGCAAGTACGACGACTGCATAGTACTGGGGAAACAGGTGCGATAACCCGACCGCGTCAGCCACAATCAGGCAGAACGGCACGGAGACGACCGAGAAGTTCGTCGCAATAACGGCAGCCTCGCGACCGCTGTAGTTGCCGCGATCGTATTGCTGGGAGGTGATCAGGATGCCGACCGGTGCGGACGACAACCAGGATGCAAGCGCATCGAAGCACGAACGCCCCGGCAGCCGAAACAGCCGACGAAAAATGCGGCTGAGGAGCGTCCCCACCAGATCCATCAGTCCGTACTCCGTGAGCAAAGGCATCAGGAACGAAGCGAAGACGAATATCGCAACGATCAAAGTCGCGAGGTCAAACAATACCAGGTGGCCGGTTGCTGGCCCCCATATGAACTGGGGGCCAAACTCGAAAACGATCATGACCGCCATCACGAAACCGGCGAGGCGAATCCCCAGCCACAGGCGGTTGACGGCAAAAAGGCGCGTGAAGCCAGTGGCCGCTTCCGGTTTTGTGCCTTTGGCGTACACCCAGGCCGTCGCGATGGCCGATGCCGAGATGATCGCCAACACGAGGTAAGGCATGGCATCCGACAGGAGCGCCGTCAGCCAACCGGTCATGACCGCCATGGGAATGGTTATGACATCACCGTCACGCACCGGGAAAAGGAACATGAAGGCGCCCGCGAGCGACGGCAGGAGAAACTTCAGCAGCCCGCCCTGCTGAGACCGTTCCGTCTGCTCGTTGCTCATCGAAAAGGCTTAGCGCTTCTTCGGCAGGTAGAGATCCGTCAGCGTTCCCTCGTAAGCCTCGGCAGCGAAGGCAACCGTCTCAGACAGGGTTGGGTGAGGATGAATCGTCAGGCTGATGTCGGTGGCATCCGCGCCCATTTCTACCGCCAGCCCTATCTCGGCGATCAGGTCGCCGGCCGCAGGTCCGACAATGCCGCCACCGAGAACACGGCCGTTGTTCTTATCGAACAGAAGCTTGGTAAAACCTTCGTCACGGCCAATGGACAGGGCTCGGCCGCTGGCCGCCCAGGGAAACTGGGCTTTCTCATACTCGATGCCCTGCTGCTTCGCTTCGGTCTCGGAAAGGCCAACCCACGCGACTTCGGGATCGGTGTAAGCCACGGAGGGAATGGTGCGCGCGTCAAAGGCGCTTTTTTCACCGGCGGCGACTTCAGCAGCAACCTTCGCCTCATGCGTCGCCTTGTGCGCCAGCATCGGACCACCGGCGAGGTCACCAATGGCGAAAATGTGCGGCACGTTCGTCTGCATGTGCTTGTTGACAGGAATGATGCCGCGCTCGTCGACCGTCACGCCGGCGCGATCCGCGCTCAGCTTGTCGCCGTTCGCTCGTCGGCCAATGGCCACGAGTACCCGGTCATAAAGCTGTGGCTCCGGCGCATTCTTACCTTCGAAGCTGACTTCGATGCCGGCCTCCTGCGCGGTCATGCCTGCCACCTTTGTGCCCAGCAGGATGCTCTCATAGCGGGGCTTGATCACCTTCACAAACGGCCGGACAAGGTCCGGATCGGTGCCAGGCATGAGGTTGTCCATCAACTCGACGACGCTGACCTTGACCCCCAATGCGCTGTAGACACAGGCCATTTCCAACCCGATGATGCCGCCGCCAACGACCAGCAAGCGTTCGGGCAGCGGATCGATCTCCAGCGCGCCGGTTGAATCGACGATGCGTGGATCGTCCGGCAGGCCGGGAAGCGCGGCGCTCTGTGAGCCGGCCGCGATGATGCACTTTTCGAAGTCGATCGTTTCACCCGTGTTGAGTATCAGGCGGTTGGTTGACTCGAACAGCGCTTTGGCATGAATCACCTGTACCTTGCGCGCTTTGGCCAGCTTCTCGATACCGCCGGTAAGCCGACCGACCACATCGCCCTTCCAGCCGTTCAGCTTTGTCGCATCGATCTTCGGTGAGCCGAACTCGATCCCGTGCTCAGCCATCTCCCGCGCTTCATCGACAACCTTTGCGGCGTGCAGAAGCGCCTTGGAAGGTATGCAGCCAACGTTCAGGCACACACCGCCTAGCGATTCGTAGCGCTCAATGAGAATGACCTGCATGCCAAGATCGGCTGCGCGGAATGCCGCCGTGTATCCGCCGGGCCCGGAACCGATCACAACCAGTTCCGTTTTGTAGGTCGCAGCATCCGTCGGCATGGGCGCCGCTTTGGGAGCATCTGCAGCGGCAGCAGCCGCCGGAGCGGGCTCGGCTTCCTTTGGAGCCTCTTCAGCCTCGGGCTCGGCAGCGCCGCCGGCCGCTTCGACCGTCACGACAACATCACCCTCACTGACCTTGTCGCCGACGGTAACGTTTATCGCCGTTATTGTTCCCGCCTGGGTGGAGGGTACATCCATGGCGGCCTTGTCGGTCTCGAGCGTAACGAGCGGGTCCTCAACGGCGACCTCGTCGCCGACTTTAACCAGGACCTCGATCACCTCGACGTCGCTGAAGTCACCGATATCCGGGACTTTGATCTCTGCGCCGGCCATCTAGGGAATTGCCTGCAGCAGTCTGTCGACGTCGGCCAGCGCAGCCCCGAGGAAGGTGGTAAAGCGAACCGCCTGGGCACCATCGATGACCCGATGATCGTACGAAAACGACAAGGGCAGCATCAGTCGTGGTTCGAACTCGCTGCCGTTCCACACCGGCTGCATAGCGGAGCGCGAGACGCCGAGGATGGCGACCTCCGGTGCGTTCACGATCGGCGTAAATGCGGTACCGCCGATGCCGCCAAGGCTTGAGATCGTAAACGTCGCACCCTGCATCTGGTCGGCCTTGAGCTTGCCCTCGCGCGCGGCCAGCGACAGCGTGCCAAGTTCTTTCGCCAGTTCGTAAACGTCCATGCGATCCGCATCGCGGATGACCGGTACGACCAGTCCGTTTTCCGTGTCTGCCGCAAAGCCCAGGTGATAGTAGTGCTTGTAGACCAGCGAGCCGCCGTCGCCGGACAGCGAGGCGTTGACCGCCGGGAACTCTTTCAGTGCGGCGATGCAGGCCTTCATGATGAATGCCAGCGGCGTCAGTCCAATGCCACGCTCCTTCGCCGGGCCTTTGAGCTGCTGCCGCCGTGCCTCCAGCTCGGTAATGTCGGCGAGGTCGTGCTGCGTGACGTGCGGCAAGTTGATCCAGCTGGCCTGCAGACGCGGCCCGGAGATCTTCTGAATCCGGCTGAGCGGCTTTTCTTCAATTTCACCGAACTTCGCGAAGTCGACCTTCGGTACGGCCGGCAGCGACGCAGACCCACCGGCCGTCGCGCCACCTACCATG
>CAZFVT010000126.1:0-8679 GCA_964522355.1 uncultured Woeseiaceae bacterium
ATGCCTTTGCCCCATATCACAGGTTAGAAGCGTCGCGGTCGCTCGAGACTGGCGGGCATCAACGCCGCACGCCGCGCCGCCGGTGAGTCGGCCTGGTACCCGGCGCGCCACGAGGCCTATCTCGGCGTGCTCGTGGACGACCTGGTCAGCCGTGGTGTGAGTGAGCCCTATCGCATGTTTACCAGCCGCGCCGAACACCGGCTGCTGCTGCGTGAAGACAATGCCGATCAGCGTTTGACGCCCGTCGGTCGCGATCTCGGACTGGTCGATGACGAGCGCATGGCGTTCTTCGAGCGCAAGATGGCAACGATCGAAACCGAGCGCGCCCGGCTGGGCGGCATACTCATCCGGCCTGCCGATAAGGACGCCGCGAGCCACGGCATCAGCCGCGAGAGTCACGCACTGGAGCTACTGCGACGGCCCGATTTTGATTACGCACGCGTCGCAGGCCTTGGCGCCGTCGGCCGCGGCGAGTTTGTCGAAAGCGAGACGGAAGAGTTTGCCCGGCAGGTGCAGCTCGATCTCGACGTCACGGCCAAGTATCACGGCTACATCGAGCGCCAGCAGCGGGAGATCGATAAGCAGGCAAACCAGGAAAACCTGTCATTGCCCCAAGATCTCGATTACGACGACGTCATTGGCCTGTCGAACGAGGCTCGCCAGCGGCTCACCTCGGCGCGCCCGGAGACCCTTGGGCAGGCGTCCCGACTGGAAGGGGTTACGCCATCGACGATCTCTCTGTTGATGATCCATCTCCGCAAGGGCCGCCTCAAAGCGACGGGCTGACGAGACCTGATTCTCGGTTTTGAGCCGATGTCGCCGAACTTTCGCCGACGATCGGTTATTCTGGCGGCGTGACTACGTCAAATCGACATAATCGGGGCGCCGTGACGCGAATGTTCGGCGTTATCGCCGTGCTCGCCGCACTGGTCTATGCAGGCTGCAGCTCAGAGGCGCCCGAACTCAAGGTCGATAACTCCCGCGTGCTCGAACGCGCCGTTGGCTCGGAGCCGGAGTCGCTCGACCCCCATCTTGCGAAGACCAGCCAGGCGCAAATCGTGCAGCGAGATTTGTTCGAAGGGCTGGTGGCCTACTCCCCGGACGGAGAGGTCGTGCCGGGCGTCGCCCTGAGCTGGGACATTTCGGACGACGGTCTCACCTACACATTTACGCTGCGCGACAACGCTCGGTGGTCAAACGGCGACCCGGTAACTGCCGAGGACTTTGTCTTCAGCCTCCGACGCCTCGTTGATCCCGCGACAGCTTCGTTCTACGCGGAAACCCTCAGCGTCATTGAAAACACCTCGGCGATCGTTCAGGGAACGATGCCGCCGAGTGCACTCGGCGTTGCTGCGCCGGACGATGGAACGTTGGTCATTACGCTTGAGCGCCGCGCACCTTACCTGCTGTCGCTGCTGACCCACCCGGCGGCGATGCCGGTAAACGAAGACAACATCCGGCAGCATGGAGAGGCATTCGCCCGTCCCGGCAACCTCGTCAGCAATGGCGCTTACAAGCTGGAGAAATGGGAGCTCGGCTCAGTCATAGAGATCAGCCGAAACGAGCAATACTGGGACAACGGCGGCACGGCCATCAGCCGCGTTCGGCATCACGTAACGCCGGAGCCCGCCTCGGAGCTTTCTCGTTACCGCGCCGACGAGATCGACATTACCTCGACCGTACCGGGACCCGCCTACCAGCAGCTGGTTCAGAATCGCCCTGATGAACTTCGCATTGCGCCGACACTGGCGGTGTACTTCATCGGGATCAACGTGAAAGACCCGGTTCTGGGCGGCAGTCGCGAGCTTCGCGAAGCGCTGTCCATGGCGATAGACCGCGAGGCGATCGTCGAGCAGGTTGTCGGTCGCGGCGAGGCGCCGGCCTACAGCTTTGTGCCACCGGGCGTTGCCAACTACCAGGCACCGTCACTGTCCTTCCAGATGCTCTCGCCGACCGCGCGGCTGGAACGAGCCGAGCAGCTGCTCCGCGACGCGGGCTACGGGCCCGACAATCCGCCGGAGATCGAACTTCGCTACAACACCTCAGCGTCACACAAGGCCGTAATGTCGGCCGTTGCGGACATGTGGAAGAAAGCCTTCGACTTTGAGGTAACGCTGATCAACGAGGAGTTTCGGGTACTGGTCTCAAACATCCAGGCCAAGGAAATTACCCAGCTGTTCCGCTTGCGCTGGGACGGCGACTACAACGATCCACACGCGTTTCTTTATCTGTTTGAATCCGGCAACGCGTCGAACATGTTCAACTATGAGAGCGACGACTTTGATCGCTATCTGAAGCAGGCCGGCGATGCGGGCGATCCTGCAAGGCGACGATCGTATAATGAAGAAGCCGAGCGCGAGCTCCTGAACGACCATGTGGTGATTCCGATTTACTTCCCGGTCAGCAAGCATCTCGTCAGCCCGGACATCGGTGGCTGGGAGGACAACGTGATCGACTACCACTACAGCAAAGATCTCGAATTTCTTCCGGCAACCCGGTAACGCTATTCCGTCATGCAGCAACAAGGCGCCGCCGTTTATGCCCTGATGCGATTGCTGAGCGCGGTGCCGACCCTCCTCCTGGTCGTCGTTCTGGCCTTCATGCTGATGCGCGCCGCACCCGGCGGCCCCTTCGATGAAGAGCGACCGCTACCGCCCGACACCGCAGCGAACATCGAACGCGCTTACAACCTTGATGCGCCGCTGCATGAGCAGCTGCTGATCTATCTTGGCGGTCTGCTGCAGGGTGACTTCGGACCGTCTTATCGCTACGCCGGCTACAGCGTTGCCGAACTCATGGGCGCGGCGCTGCCGGTCTCTATGCTGCTGGGTGGCCTGTCCTTACTCGTCGCGCTCACCATCGGGCTGCCCGCCGGAATCGTGGCCGCGATGCGCCAGGATTCAGTGCTCGACCGCCTGGTGACCGGTACCGCCATGTTCGGCATCTCTGTGCCGGTCCTTATCGTGGCGCCGCTGCTCGTTTTGCTGTTCGCAGTACGCCTGGGCTGGCTACCCGCGGGCTGGAGCGGCAACAGCCCGGCGGCGGCGCTGGTGCTGCCGGTGGTTGCGCTGGCGCTGCCGCAGATTGCCTATCTCACCAGGCTCATGCGCGCGAGCATGATCGAAGTGCTCGGAAGTGACTTCATCCGTACGGCGCGTGCCCAGGGCCTGAGGACAGGCACCGTCATCCGACGACATGCGCTTCGCCCGGCGCTGCTGCCGATACTCTCCTATCTTGGGCCGTCGGTAGCGGCCGTACTGACCGGCTCGATCGTGGTCGAACAGGTGTTCGGCATCCCGGGCCTCGGCCAGCTGTTCGTCCGTGCGTCGCTGAACCGCGACTACACGGTCGTGCTCGGCGTGACTATTGTTTACGCCTCGATGGTCATCGTGCTGAACATGCTGGTCGACATCGTCTACGCCTGGCTCGACCCGAGGATACGCCGGCAATGATCACCGGGGAGTCACTCGCCACCGCCACCCGGATGTCGGGCTATTCGGCCAACCGGGTCGTCGGCATCTCGGTCGTTGTGCTCGTCTGCATCACCCTCGCGGCGCTTATTGGTCCGTTTCTGAGTGATTACGACTATCAGACGACGAACCTCGAGCGAGTGCTCGAGGCGCCGTCTATCAGCACCGGCCACTACTTTGGAACCGACAGCCTCGGCCGCGACCTGTTTGCACGCTCGATGTACGGCGTGCAGATCTCGATGCTGGTCGCGGTGGTGGCGAGCCTGGTCAGCCTCGTCATAGGGGTGGTCTATGGCGCGATCGCCGGCTACGTCGGCGGGCGCGTGGACTCGGCGATGATGCGTATCGTCGACACGCTCTACTCGGTGCCGTTCATCTTCTTCGTGATCCTCCTCACCGTGTTCTTCGAGCGCAACGTGATCCTGATTTTCGTTGCCATCGGCGCGGTGAACTGGCTCGACATGGCACGCATCGTGCGCGGGCAAACGCTGTCTTTGAAAGAGCGGGAGTTCGTGCAGGCCGCGAGGCTGGCCGGGTCGAGCCCAACGAAGATTGTCTTCCGGCACATCACGCCGAATCTGGCAGGTCTGGTTGTGGTGTACGTCACTCTCACCGTGCCGCAGGCGCTGATGGTTGAATCGTTCCTGAGCTTTCTCGGCCTGGGCGTGCAGGAGCCGCAGACCTCGCTCGGCTCCCTGGTGAACGACGGCACCGAGCAGATGGAACGAGCGCCCTGGGTACTGGTCATTCCGGCGACCCTGCTCGCCATCATCCTGCTCAGCTTCAACTTCCTGGGCGACGGTCTGCGCGACTTCTTTGACGTTCGGCAGAAGTCCCGGTGAGTCTGCTCGACGTCGACAACCTGTCGGTGCGTCTTCCGGGCGAGAGCCGCACGCTCGTCGAGGGACTGAGTTTCAGCATTGATCCCGGCGAGTCCGTCGCACTGGCCGGTGAATCGGGATCCGGCAAGACCCAGACGGCGCTGGCGATCATGGGCCTGAGCCCGTCGGGGTCTGTTGTCGAAGGCGATATCCGCTTTCGCGACGAGTCATTGACTGACGTAACCGAAGCGAGGCACCGCGAGATTCGGGCCGGCGGAATGGCCATGGTTTTTCAGGACCCGTCGAGCGCACTGAATCCCCACTTGAGGGTGGGACGGCAGATGACCCTGGTGCTTGAAGAGCACGGCATCGCAAGCCGGGCAGAAGCGCGGGAGAAGGTGCTGGAAATGCTCGCGCGCACCGGTTTGCCGGATCCGAAGCGACAGGCCGAGGCCTATCCCTGGCAGCTTTCCGGCGGCATGCGCCAACGGGTCATGATCGCCTCCGCGCTGATTACCGAACCGGCGCTGCTCATTGCCGATGAGCCGACAACGGCACTCGATACCACCGTGCAGGCACAGATCCTCGACCTGATTCGGTCGCTCCAGGCCGAGACGGGCGTGGCGCTTCTGCTGGTGACCCACGACTTCGGCGTGATAGCGAACAGCAGCGACCGGCGCCTGGTCATCGATGGCGGCAAGCCGGTCGAATCCGGCGATACGGCAGCGGTGCTGGCAGCGCCAACGGCTGCTCCAACGCGCCGACTGCTGGAAGCGAGCCGTTTGCAGAAGCGCTTTGCCGAGGCGCCTGCCGATGCCGAGCCCGTGCTGGATGCCCGCTCCGTATCGGTCGTCTATCACGACCGCCCGCTGGGCCGCGTCTGGCATCGGCAGTCACTGGAAGCCGTCCATCCGACGGATCTCAGTCTGCGTCGCGGCGAGACCCTCGCGATCGTTGGTGAGTCCGGCTGCGGAAAGTCCAGCCTCGCTCGCGCAATCCTCGGTCTTACACCGCCGGCAAGCGGCAAGCTGTTCTATTGCGGCAAAGCCATACCGACGCCCCTTGCCCAGCGGGACCCGGCTTCGGTGGCAGCGCTGCAAATGGTCTTCCAGGATCCGGTCGGGTCGCTGAATCCGGCGTGGGGGCTGGGACGCTCTGTCGCCGAGCCGCTACGCGGGCTGGCCAAAGCGGAACGTCAGGCCAGGGTCGATACGGCGTTCGAAAGAGTCGGCTTGCCGGCTGAGCTCCAGACACGATTCCCCCACCAGGTGTCCGGCGGCCAGGCGCAGCGCGCCGCGCTGGCGAGGGCACTGATCACTCAGCCGGATGTGCTGGTCTGCGACGAAGCGGTCGCCGCGCTGGATGCGCCCACCCGCCAGGAGATTTTGTCGCTACTGGTTCGGGAGCAGAAAGAACACGGCCTGTCGATCCTGTTCATTTCGCATGATCTCGCCGTGGTCAGCCGCCTGAGCCATCGGCTTATCGTGATGTACCTCGGCAACGTCGTCGAAAGCGGCCCAAGTGAAGCCGTTTTTGCACGGCCCCGTCACCCGTACACGCGGGCCTTACTCGACGCGATGCTCAGCGTCGACAGGCCGCAGGGAAAGATCAAATTGCTGCCCGGCGAACCCCCGTCACCGCTGTCGCCGCCGTCGGGCTGTGCCTTCAATCCGCGCTGCGGGTTCGCTGAGGACAACTGCAGGGAGCTGCGCCCCGAGCCCCGTCCGTTTGCCGGAGAACTCGTTGCCTGTCATCGCGCCGAAGCGCTTGACCTCGCCACCGACGTTTGACTCAAGGTGAAAGCAGGCTCGACAGGTTTAGCGGCGCGCCGTTGATGACCAGTTTGCCGCGGTCCATTTCAATGGCCACGGAATAGCCGTCGCTGGTCTTCTGCAAATAGCCCGCCGCGAGCAGGCCTCGAAGATCGGGATTGAGGGACACCATGTGCTCGAAGAGTTCGTCGGAGATGCTCGCGGCCAGGTCCCCAGAGGTTCTGAGCATGAGCCCCGCCGGGTCGGTGGGCGATGCCGCATCGCCAGCCTCATCCACAAGCAGATTCAAGGTCAGCGTCGCGCTGCCGTCGTACACCGCGAGATTCATTGCCTCAATGGTCAGTTCGCCGCCGCGCGAGGCCAGCTGATTGTTGCCCTGATCGAGCGAAGCCAACGCGATTAAGCGCTCATCCCGGCCAGAAACGGTACCTGACATACCCAGAACCCGGGTGGCATCAACGATGAGCTTGAGGCCGTCCGCGTCCAGACCGGCCACCGTGAACGCCGTGTCGAAGGCAATATCGCCAACGCCAGCGACTTCCGTCGCCGTCAGTTCTATGCGCCCTTCGCCCGAAAGCAGGCGATCGCCTGAAACCTCGTTTTCCAGATGAACGACGACCGGCCCGAGCGATGAGTTGTCTTCACCGGGCATTCGTACGTCAAAGGAGTCCAGCGCGAAATCGATGAAGCCTTCGCCGACCGGGTGCCGACGAAGATCCTGTTCACTGTCGATGGTCGCGTTGCCGACCCGCGTGTCCATTTCAAAAAAGTTGACGGAAAAAGGCAGAACGTTGCCTTCGAGACTGCGCGTCAGCCCATCCCCGGACACGCGGTAGGTCAGGTCCGCACCCTCCCAGTCGGTTCGCGCGTTGCCGTAGCTATCGCTGCCCTGCTCAACGACCAGCCGCGCGGTTGTACCGCCGGCGAGGCCGACGGTGCTCAGGATTCGCGCCGGCAGATCGACGAGCTGCCCGTCTCCGCGATCCATCGATACGGTCGATACGGCGTTGGCCAGCGCGGGGCTGAGGCTGCCATCGTCCCGCTGCAGGGAGCCGAGCGGCACCGGCCCGTGGTCGAGCCGGGTAGAGAGGATAAGTGCGGGGGCGTTTGGTGTTTCGCCTTCTGCGGCCCCGACGCCACCCATCAATCGACCGTTGTCGAAGCTGAAGCGGTAGGTGCCCTCCGAGGTAAACCAGCCGCGCTCAAAGGCCTCCGCCGTGATCGACAGGTTTTCGTTCTGGAGATCGACCTGGCTCAGGCCCCGGTCGATGTTCTGTTCGGCCAGCCTGCCGACGATGCCCGGCGCGACGAGCAGCAAGACGGCGAGACCGACCAGGAGGGCAACAATCCAGCGATTCACAATTTCCCGGAAAACCGGCCTGGTTCACGATTTCGACAATATTATCAGTTGCGGGGTCATACCTATGGAAAAACCCCACCAGTGTTACTACCATTAGCGCCCTCGACAGGTCGGGACCCCCCGACCAGACAGCACTCAAGACCGAGACCGTGACGAATCTGAAGACTTTTAGTGCCGGCGCGTGGCTGCTTTGCGCAGTTCTGGCTGCCGGCAGCACCAGTGCCTTCGCCGAGGGCGATCCCGCAGCGGGCAAACAGCTTGCTTACACCTGTATGGGTTGCCACGGCATCGATGGCTATCGGAATGCTTATCCTTCTTACCGAGTGCCGAAGCTTGGTGGCCAGCGCGCGGCGTACATTGAAGACGCGCTGAAAGCCTATCGTGATGGCGACCGGCCACACCCGACGATGCAGGCGCAGGGCGGCAGCCTGTCCGACCAGGACATTGCCGACATCGCGGCCTGGTTCCAGAGCGACGAGCCCGTCGAAGTCATGGTTACCGGGCAGGAATCCGACTATCCCGAAGTTGGCGTGACCTGCCTGGCCTGCCACGGCGAAGCGGGTGGCGCGACCGTTCCGACTCCACCGGTCCTGTCCGGTCAGTGGGAGTCATATATCGTGCACGCCCTGGGCCAGTACAAAGAGGGCAATCGCGGCGGTGACGGTGGCAACGTGATGCGCGCTTTTGCCATGAACCTGAGCGACGAGGACATTGCCACCCTGGCGAAGTTCTACAGCACGCGTGACGGCGTTTACACGCCCGAGAAATCCCAGTAACGGTGAGTGAGCCGGCGCGCAATCGCCGGCTGGGCTACGGTATCACTGCCGTAGACACTGACTATGTCCGGCCCTTTCTCGATGCGAGTCACCTGCTCGTACACGGTGGGCGCGCCGCTTTCATCGATACCGGCACCAACCACAGCGTGCCATTGCTGCTGGATGCACTTTCACAGCAAGCCATCAGCGCCGACGACGTTGATTACGTCTTCCTGACTCACATTCACCTGGATCACGCCGGCGGCGCCGGTGTCCTCATGCAGGCGCTGCCCAGTGCGAAACTGGTCGTACACCCGCGCGGCGCCCGGCACATGATCGATCCGGGTAAGTTAATCGCCGGCTCCGTTGCCGTGTACGGCCAGGACGTGTTCGACCGACTCTATGGTGCGCTCGAGCCGGTCGACGAGGCGCGCGTCATCGTGGCCGAGGATGACGCGGAGTTTGAGCTCGGCGGCCGACGCCTGCGGGTTTTTCACACCG
>CAZFVT010000127.1:0-7392 GCA_964522355.1 uncultured Woeseiaceae bacterium
CGGGACGGCCGGCGAGGTAACAACGGACTGCCCGAGCGCCGCATCCGTTGGCGCTAGCAGCGCGGCGAGCAGTGCCGCCTCCCAGAGGCTGAACGCCGGGAACATGAAGGCTGCGAACACGGCGCCGAGCGCAATCGTCAGGGGCAAACCAAGGATCAACATCCTGACGGGCAGATCGTGGTCGGCGCGCACGCGTCGCACGTCGATTCGCGCGGCGTCGCTGAACAGCACCAGGATCAGCGTTAACTCAGCGACCACGTGAATGACGTCGTGATCGACATCGAGTCGCACTTCATCACCGCCGCCGAGCGCAATCGCCAGACCGGCGGCAGCAAAGACCATAGGCGCAGTGAGGATGCTGCCCTCGAGCCGCCCGGAGACGAGGGAATAGGCAAAAATCAGCCCGCAGACAACGGCAATGGTCTGAATGTCGATGCCCGTATCCTCCGGCGCAAAGCGCTACGTCCGCCCGTGACCTCGCGCACACACTCGCATGCGCTACGCGGAATTCCAAGCCGACGGCGCGGCGGCGATATACTTCGGCCATGAAAATCCTTGACCATCACCAGACGGCTATCGACCGGCTCGCGGATGCCTATCGCGATGACGATGAGTTTCTGGCCTTGATCATTGGCGGCTCGGTGGCAAAAGGCTTCGCCCGGGAAGACTCGGACGTCGACTTCATGATTGTCGCGACGGACGAGAGCTTCGAACGTCGGCTAGACGCACGAGACCTGTTCATCAACCGGCAGGACCTTGCCGATTATCCCGGAGGCTACGTCGACGGGAAGATTCTTAATCTCCAGTTCCTGAAAGACGTCGCGGCAAAGGGCAATGATCCGTCGCGCGCCGCTTTCGAGGGTGCTTTCGTGGCGTACTCACACATCCCGGATCTCGACGCGTTGATTCGGGGCATACCCTCGTATCCTGAAGACCAGCACGAAGAACGGGTCCGGGCGTTTTACAGCATGGCGTTCATTCAGCACTGGCTCATGCACGAAGCCGAGCGCCACGGCAACCAGTACACGATCCTGCGGGCTGCCAGCCAGCTCGCGCTGTTCGCGGGCCGCCTGATTCTGACTCACAATCGCAGACTGTTTCCCTACCACAAGTGGCTCCCCAGGACGCTTGAAGCCGTGGACGACAAGCCCAATGATTTCATGGCGCTCTTCAACCGGCTACTGACCTCACCCAACGCAGCGAACGCGACCGCGCTGTTCGAATGCCTGAGGGACTACCGTGATTGGGGCGTTACGGATCTGGATGCCTACACCTGGTTCATGCTCGACGTCGAATGGAGCTGGATGTCAGGCCGAACGCCAATGGAGGACTGGTAGGCCTTGGTTGATCAATGACGTCCCGGTGATTTGTTCAGCGTTAACCCGCAGAGAGGTTTCGCCCTGTCGGCCTTCAGGCTTCAAGCGCCGCCGATACGTCCCGGATCTTTTCAAGCAGCACAGCCGCCGCCGGCGACATGCTGCTGTTCTGGCGCGTCGTAATCCCGATCTGGCGCCGAACGCCGGGCAGCGAAAACGGCAGTACCGCAAGCAATCCGTGCTCCACCTCCAGGTGCACCTGTCGGCGCGAAATGATGGCCAGGTGGTCTGACTCCATAAGCAGGCCGCGGAGCAGTACCGTTGAGCCGGTTTCGATCACGTGGCGCGGAAGCCCAAGCGCTTCGTCGGCCAGCGCCTGGTCTATAAGGTCTCGCGCCGGCATTCTGCGCCGAGGGATCACCCACTCATAGTCCAGCAGCGTTGCCCATTCCAGGGACGTCGCCTGCTGCAACGGGTGCCCCTGTCTGACGACCACCGACAGCTCATCGTCGAACAACGGCTCCTCGATCAGATCGGTCGCCTGGGAGGCGCCCTGCAGATCGCCGATAAGAAAATCGAGATCCCCGCAGCGCAGCCCGGCAATCTGTTCGTCGTGCGGCCCCTCGACGGTCTCGATGTCGATACGCGGATGCTCTGCCTGCAGCAGCTTGATCGCCCGCGGCAGGATACGCACGCGCAGGAAAGGCAGGCTGCCCAGCACGACCCGGCCGAAATCCTTGCCCTGCAGCGATTCGAGCTCTTCACAGGTGTGGCGCAGATGATTCCTGGCAAGCTTGATATGCCTGACGAGCTCTCGCGCGAATTCCGTCGGCACGCTGGCATTCGGCAGACGGGTGAAGAGCGTCATGCCTAACGAGTCCTCGAGCTTTCTAACGTTCGAGGACACGGCCGCGGTCGTTACGTTGAGTTCCGCCGCGGCACCGGAGAAGCTCTGGTGCTCCGCAACGGCGAGCAGCGCATCAACCCACTTGTCGGAGATGTCGAGTTCGAAGAATCGCTTGACGCTGGGCGAGCGGGCCAATGCAATGGGTGTAACCATGCGTCCGGCGGCCGCGATGGCCTCCCGCGCATTTCTTGCACCGTCGACCAGGGTCTTGCCATACGCGGTTGGCGTGATGCCTTTTGAAGTGCGATTGAACAGTTCTACGCCGAGCACGCGCTCGAGATCCTGCAGCGACTTTGTCACTGAAGTCTGTGAGCGGTTTATGGCCCGGGCCGCTCCGGTAATGCTTGCGTGTTTGCTCGCTGCAAGCAGCGTACGGGCCTGTCGAAAAGTTACGCTCGCCATGGGCTTAAATATATCGCAACAGGGTCTGTGCATTAAGCCTGCCCCTGCACCGTGCACAAAGTGCACAAGGTCGATTTAAGCTCTGTTTTTACTGAACTTTTCCAAGATTACGTATGCACAAGTCGGGGCATTTACCGCTCCGCCGAACAGCTTTTTTTCGCCTGAATCGGACTTCGCAGGTTGCTTCATTCACGGGCGACTCTTGCCGTATCCGGACACGTTCCCGGAGACAGCCGTCACCGCGTTTCGGCGCGGGGCGAAATACCTGCGCAGCAGGTTTTCTTATGGCTTCCGGACCTCTACACTTCTTGACAGCGTTTCGTGCCGTTTTCTGACACAGTAAGCGCGGAGCGGACGATGTCGCGGCCCCGACCGCGACCAAGACGCATAGAATTTGCACTTGCCGCATACCCACTGCAGCGACTTCCTGTCACTCATTTCAAGCCAATCAACTGGAGTATCAATCATGACTTTTACCCGTGCGACGTTAGGCCTTGTGCTGCTTTCGGTCGGATCGATTGCCGCGGCCGACCTGTCCGACTCACCCGACGGCGCCTACGTTTCGGACCCGAATCATAGCTACATCACCTTCAGCTACAGCCACCTTGGGTTCTCCGTTCCGCAGGTCGGTTTCGATACCTTTACGGCAACCTTGACGCTGGACAGCGACGCGATCGAGAGCAGCTCGATTGACGTGTCAATCGACGCGAACAGCGTCAACAGCCGTGTCGCTGAATTCAATGATCACCTCAAGGGCGCGAACTTCTTCAACACGGCTGAACACCCGGAGATCACCTTCGTCTCGACGGGGATCAAGCAGACCGGCGACAACAGCTATGACGTCATGGGCGACCTGACGATCAAGGGCGTGACCAAGCCGGTGACCCTGGCGACGACTATCAACAAGGCGGACATGCACCCGATGCGCAAGGTCGCAACGATTGGCATCTCCGGTCAGACGGTCGTCAGTCGTTCAGAGTTCGGCCTGTCGAGAGCCGTACCCAACGTGGGCGATGAAGTCACGATCGTTGTCACCTCGGAAATGCTCAAGTCCGACTAGCAGACGATCCGCATTCGCGGATAGCAGACGGGCCGCCACCAGGCGGCCCGTTTTTTTTCGCCGATGCCAGCGCTCCGCATCAATGACCGGCTTCAGGCGATTCACAGGCACTGCCCCTTAGCGCTATTGACTTTGGTGCAAACGTTTGCGCTACTGGGGCAGTTATGGAGATTTCATCGCTGGGTTTGCTGCCCGTCATCCTTGTGCTCGTCACCATCGCGATCGGTGCGTTCATCAAGGGTATTACCGGCCTGGGCCTGCCCATGTTCGCGATCCCGGCGCTCGCGCTGTTCGTACCCGTGGAGACCGCGGTCGCCGTAATGGCACTGCCCTCCCTGGCCGCCAACGTCGGCCTGGTCTATGCCCATCGGAAACAGTCTGCCGTGATCCGCGGCCATCGCGCGTTCCTGCTTGTGGGCATTGCCGGCGTCTTCGCCGGGACCTGGTTTCTTGCGCGTGTCGAAGACTGGATCCTGAGAACGGTGCTCATTGCCTGGCTTGGCATCTACCTCATCCAGCAGCTGCGCAACTCACCGCAGGCATCCTCGGGGAGCCTCCGCGACCGTCTTTCCGGGATTTTCGGCTTTTGTGCCGGGGCCTTACAAGGCGCTACGGGAATCTCCGCCCCGGTCATAGCACCCTACTTTCACAACCGCGACCTGACGATTCCGCAGTATGCATTCTCGGTGGCCTTCGCCTTCGGCTTGTTTACGGTCGTCCAGCTCATGGCGCTGTCATCCGTGAAAATCGTTACGCCGGAACTCCTTGGCTACAGCGCACTGGCGACCCTGACCACGCTCGTCTTCATACCGCTTGGGGTGAAGCTTTCGGGGCGACTGTCGCGACAGACCTTCGACCGGATACTGCTGGCCACTTTCGCTGGCATCGAACTGAAGCTTATCTACGACACGTTTTTCTGAACCCGAAACCGGACCGATACCGGCTAATCCGCCCGCCCCTTAATGGCGGTGGTTGCGTCTTCTTCAATCAATGCGTACGCTGAGTATACGCAAACGTGTGCACATTCGTGCACAAGATTTCGACCGTGGGACAATGACGGTCAGCAATTAACGCAGGGGGAGAGCACACAATGTCATGTAGAGACCTGAGCCGATCCAACAACCCCACATCAGCTATCGCCGAGCGTCCTGGAACGAGACTGGCGTGCCTGCTAACAGCGCTGGCAACCATTGCCACAACGATTCCCGACACTGCCGTCGCCCAGGAGCGGGAATGGGGTGTAAACCGCAGCCTGGAACAGGTTTCGGAGCATGTTTATCGATGGGGGTCAGACAATCAGTACGGCGCCTACATTGTCGGCAACGATTCTATCGCGGTGGTGGACGGGCACTACTGCCCGTCAGGCACGGTCGCCTGGGTGAAAGACGAGATCGCGAAACGCCATGATCAGCCCATCCGATACGTCATCCTGAGCCACGACCATCCGGACCACATCTGCAATTCAGACGTATTTGCCGACACCGCCATCGCGGTCGGGCACAAGAACATCGTGCCGCACATCGAACGTGAGAACCGGCCGTCGATGAAGCCCGCCATTACTTTCGAAGAGACTATGACCCTGGATCTTGGCGGCGTTGAAATCGTGCTGCTGTTTCACGGCCCGTCACACAGCGACAACCTGATCCAGGTACACGTTCCCGATGACAAGGTCATGATTGCGATCGACATGGCCAAAGGCCAGTCGTTGTTTCCGGATTACCGCGATATGGACGTGAACGGCATGCTGCACGTGCTTGGGATGTACGAATCCTGGCCCGATATTGACATCGTATTGCCCGGACATGGCCCGATAAACGATCGCAGTGGCTTTAGTGATCAGCGCCGCTACATCCGAGCACTGCGCGACACTATCCTTGATTACATGGTTGCCGGCTACACGCTCCAGCAAATCAGAGACGAGGTAACGATGGAAGAGTTCAGTCACTACGTGTCGTTTGACCGCTACCTCGACTCGAACATCGTGACGATGTGGGATTATCTCTATCGCTACCGAGAGCCGAACACGCGGATCACGCCTGAAGAAGCCGTGGAGTGCCGTATGGACATCACTCGCTGTCGGACCGCCGAGGAGTAGATGCCCGGCCGGGCAAACCTTGAAACCCTAACCGGCAGCAGCGGTGGTGGAGTCGCGAACGACCAGCCGCGGCTGCATGCGCAGCACGACGGGTGCCGATTTGCTTTCACCGCCGAGTGCCTCGAGCAGGGACTTCATCGCCTGCACGCCCATCTCGTACTTCGGCACGGAGACCGTTGTTAGTGCTGGGCTCATACGATCCAGGAAGCGCATGTCATCGTAGCCGGTGATGGACACGTTCGTCGGTACCTTGAGCCCGGCTTCGGCCAGTGCGTCCATACAACCCAGCGCGAGCAGGTCGTTGCCGGCCGCGATGGCTGTGAATTCACTCTCTCGTTCACGAAGTCGCTCGCAGGCCTCACGACCCTCCTCGACGGTGAATCGATTCGCGTATTCAACCATCGTGGCGTCCAGACCCTGCAAGGTCATGTAATCCGTGAATGCCTTGGCACGGAAGTGTCCGGTCGACGTGTGCTGCGGGCCGGCCACGTGCGCAATGCGCGTATGACCCTCGGCTATGAGGTGATCGAGAATCGCCCGGATGCCGTGCTGCTCGTCGAGTACCACCGCGTTGACGCCGTCACGATCGACCGTTCGGTTGACCAGCACGAACGGCGTCTCCTCGTCGATACACTGTTCAACGGTCGGATCCTCACGCCGCGCCGTCGCCAGGACCAGACCCTCGACGGCTCTTGCCTGCATCATTTGCATGGCGTGAGCTTCCTTGTCCTCCTCGTCATCCGTGTTGGCCGTTATGACGGTAAAGCCCGCGGCCTCCGCGGTATCCTGGATGCCGCGAATGATCGGGGCGAAAACCGGGTTGGTGAGGTCAGGTACCAGCACGCCGATAACGAACGAGCGATTGCGCTTCAGCGACGCCGCGGCCATGTTGGGGAAATAGCCAAGCTTCTTCGCAGCCTTCTCAACTTTCTTGACGACCGTCGGCGAAATCTTGTCGCGCCGTTCCGGGCTCAACGCACGCGACACTGTCGAGTGATGTACGCCGACCAACTCCGCGACGTCGACGATCGTTGCCTTGCGTTTGGGCTTGCGACTCATGCTGTTTTTACGTCTCCGTACTGCTCCGACAGCAACGAACCGAAGTAGAACGTGTTTTCGAACGCCTCGCGACCCTTGATCCGGTCGAGCCAGTCCCCGACGGCCGGTGCGTCCTCCCAGAGATAGCCCATGCCGATGTCATCGAGGCGCACGAAAACCGGCACGAAGCAGATATCCGCCAGTGAGTAATCACCGAGAAGCCAGTCGCGCCCGTCTGCAAGCGCTTCCTGCATTCGGTTGACCGACATGGACAGGCGACCTTCGGCCGCCTTCACTTCAGCTTCGCTGTAGCCGGTCTTGCCCATCTTCAGGAAAAAGTCCTTGCGCAGCGGTTTCGATTCGCCGAATGCACGGAACTCCTCATCGGTCATTGCCTGAAAGTGCCTCAGAAACACGCGGTTGTAGGACGGCACTCTCACGGCAGGCGCAGGAACTTCTTCAGAAAAACGCATCCACGCCCGCATATGCGCTCTTTCGAGTGGCGATTCCGGGCTCAGGCGAATCTCGGGATACTCCTCATCGAGGTATTCGATGATTACCGATGAATCAATGA
>CAZFVT010000127.1:7402-8653 GCA_964522355.1 uncultured Woeseiaceae bacterium
GTCATCAACCAGGGACGGGACGACGCCGTTGGGATTAATCGCAAGGTATTCCGGCTTGAGCTGGTCGCCGCTGAAGAGATCCAGCTTCTTCTCCTCGAATTCGAGACCCTTCTCAGCCAGGCACAGGCGTACTTTCTGACTGCAGGTCGATTGCGGTGCGTTGTAAAGGGTTCTGCTCATGGGTGCTCCACGCCAGCCTAGTTCAACAACAGGTCAGGGACGACCAGCGAGATCCACGGCACGTAAGTGATCAGCATCAACACGGCGAGCAACACAACGAGCCAGGGGAAAGAAGCCTTGACTGTTTCTTCCAGCGTCATCTCCGCCACGCCAGCCGTGACGAACAGGTTCAGCCCCACCGGCGGTGTCACCAGACCGATCTGCATGTTGACGACCATCAGGACACCGAGATGAATCGGATCGATGCCCATGTCCACGGCGATGGGGAAGACGATGGGCGTCAGAATCAGCACGACGCTGGTCGGCTCCATGAAGTTGCCGGCCATCAGCAGCATGACGTTTAGAAGCAGCAGGAATCCCCACACCGGCAAACCGAGGTCTACCAGGAAGGAAGATGCGAGCTGCGGGATCTGCTCGGTGGTCAGCAGGAATGCGAACATGAACGCGTTGGCGATGATGAACATCAGCATGACCGTCACCCGGCTGGCATCGACCAGTACGTCAGGCACGTCCGTCAGCTTGATGTCCTTGTAAACGAACACCGCGATGAAGAACGCATAAACGGCCGACACGGCCGCCGCCTCGGTTGGCGTGAACACGCCGGCATAGATGCCGCCGAGGATGATGACGATGAGCATCAGCCCCCAGAGCGCTTCGCGGAAGGTTCGCGCGACTTCCTTGAAAGGCACCCGCTCCTGGCGCGGCATATCCTGCCGGCGCGCAATCACGGTAATCGTCGTCATCAGGACCGCGGTCAGCAGGATGCCCGGCAAGATGCCGGCGATAAACAACCGCCCGATAGACGTTTCCGTGATGGCGCCGTAGACGACCATCACGAGTGACGGTGGGATGAGGATACCCAGCGTACCGGAGTTACAGATGACGCCGGCAGCAAAGCCGCGCGTGTAACCGGAGGCAACCATGCCGCCAATCATCACGCTGCCAACGGCGACCACGGTTGCCGGTGCAGACCCGGACACCGCGGCAAAAAACGCGCTTGCCAGCAGAGCGGCCATTGCGAGCCCGCCCTGGTAGTGACCCACCAGCGAGTTGGCGAAATCAATCATGCGT
>CAZFVT010000128.1:0-8608 GCA_964522355.1 uncultured Woeseiaceae bacterium
TCGCGGCAACCATTCTTTTCAGACTCGCGCTCGGCGGGCTGGCCAACCAGGAGACGGCTCGCCGCGGCAACTGGTACGGCATCATCGGCATGCTCATTGCGCTGCTGGCGACCCTGCTGGGTGTCGTGACGCAGAACTACGCCATCCTGATGACCGCGCTGGTTGTCGGCGGCGCCGTCGGTATCGTCCTCGCCCAGCGGGTGCAGATGACCCAGATGCCGGAGCTTGTGGCGATTCTTCACAGCCTCGTCGGGCTGGCGGCCGTGTTCGTCGGCTTCGCCAACTTCATGGACGAGACGGTGCACTTCGAGGGCGTCGAGCAGACCATCCATGACATCGAGACCTATATCGGCATCCTGATCGGCGCCGTAACGTTCTCGGGTTCGGTCATCGCGTTCGGAAAACTGTCTGGTCGCATTGGTGGCAAGCCGCTTACCCTGCCGGCGCGACACTGGCTGAACCTCGGTCTGCTGCTGGCGGCTATATGGTTCGGTCGCGAGTTCGTCATTCAGTCTGCCGCCGGCGCCGGCATGAATGCGCTCATCATCATGACCGTGATCGCACTGCTCTTCGGCGTACACATGGTCATGGCTATCGGCGGCGCCGACATGCCGGTTGTCGTCTCCATGCTCAACAGCTACTCAGGCTGGGCGGCCTCGGCGACCGGCTTCATGCTGTCGAATGATCTGCTGATCGTGACCGGCGCGCTGGTCGGTTCTTCGGGTGCCATCCTCTCCTACATCATGTGTCGGGCCATGAACCGCAAGTTCCTGAGCGTTATTGCAGGCGGCTTCGGTACGTCCGGCGGCAGCGCGGCCGCCGGCGATGGCGAGGAACAGGGCGAGATCGTCGCCGTGGATTCCGGTGAAACGGCAGAGATGCTCGTCAACGCCAAAGAGGTAATGATCATTCCCGGTTACGGTATGGCCGTTGCACAGGCTCAGCATACGGTCTACGAAATCACCAAGGTGCTGCGCGAAAAAGGCGTCAATGTGCGCTTCGGCATTCATCCGGTTGCCGGCCGCATGCCCGGCCACATGAACGTCCTGCTGGCCGAAGCCAAGGTGCCCTACGATATCGTCTTCGAGATGGATGAGATCAACGACGACTTCCCCGATATCGACGTTTCCGTCGTGATTGGCGCGAACGACATCGTTAACCCGTCGGCGCAGGAAGTCCCCGACAGTCCGATCGCCGGCATGCCCGTGCTCGAATGCTGGAAGGGCAAGACGACGATTGTGCTCAAGCGCAGCATGGCGACCGGCTACGCCGGCGTTCAGAATCCGCTGTTCTTCAAGGAGAACACGCGCATGCTGTTTGGCGACGCCAAGGAAAGCCTCGACAGCGTGTTGAAAGCGCTCTAGGCGCAGGCCCGACCGGCCCGACCTGAAGCGGCGGCGGCAAGGTCTTGTCGCCGCCCTGCGTAACGTCCTGGTCACAGGCGTCACGAATAATCTCCTCTGAATCCGACCCGGCGCCCCAGGGCGCCGGGCTTCGCCAAAAACGGTGTTCTTCAGCCGGAAGCTGGGGCACACTACTCGGAGGGGGTATACGATGCTGCTAGGAACCGCCGCCAACCTGTCGCAACAGGTACTCCGTACCGACGTTGCCGGCATGCCGCTCGAATGGATTGACTATCGCGAAGCGGTTCGTCTCTATCACTCTGAACAAGTCGCCTACGCCTGCGGCACCCATCTTTACACCGTCTTTGGCGGCTATAACTCCACCGACGGCCAGCGCAGCTGTATCGAAGTCAGCTCCATTATCGCGACCGAAGGCACCAGCCAGGGACTTGCGTTCGTGCGCGAGCAGTATGTGCCACCGCTCAACAACCGCACCTTGTTCAAGCGCGACGCCAACCTCTGCCTGTACTGCGCGCAGCCCTTCCAGACCCGCGATCTGACCCGCGATCACATCACGCCGCTCTCCCAGGGCGGCGCCGACGTCTGGTCGAACGTCGCGGCCGCCTGCCGGCGCTGCAATAACCACAAGGGCGGCCGGACCCCGGAGCAGGCGGGCATGCAGCTCATCGCCGTGCCGTTTACGCCAACCTATGCCGAATACATCTATCTGAAAGGACGCCGGGTGCTTGCCGACCAGATGCAGTACCTGTTGGCGCACATACCGCGATCCAGCCCGCTTCACGCACGGCTCTCCGATCACTTGGGCGATGGACCGGTCGATGGTGGCCGTCTGATCGACGAGCAGCCGTATTCCTGATTTCCCATGCAGTACCTGATCGATGCAAGCGTGTACGTTTTCCGGGCCTATTTTTCGATGCCCGACGACATGGTCGATGCCGACGGCAATCCCATTAACGCGCTGTATGGTTTCTGCCGCTTTCTCGGTGACTTCATCGAACAGGTGAACCCCGAGCACATCGCCGTGCTGTGGGATGAAAGCCTGGCGAGCTCCTTTCGCAACGATATCTATCCCGCCTACAAGGCCAACCGTGACCCGGCTCCGCCGGAGCTGGAGCGGCAGTTCGAGCAGTGTCAGCGATTCACCCGGGCACTCGGCATCGTGTCGCACGGTCACCCGCGCTTCGAGGCGGACGACCTGATCGGCACCCTCGTCGAGCGCGGTCGTGCAGCCGGCATGCCGTCAACGATCATCAGTCGTGACAAGGACCTCGCACAGCTCGTCTCTGAAGACGACATTTTCTGGGACTTCGCCGGAAAGGGTCGGATTCGCTATGGGCAGATCGCCGACTTCTTCGGCGTTTGCCCGGAGCAGATCGCCGACTACCTGGCGCTGGCGGGCGACGCGGTCGATAACATCCCGGGCGTGCCGGGGGTGGGCAAAAAGACGGCGGCCGCGCTGCTCGATCACTTCGAGAACCTGGACGCCATTTACGACAACCTTGACCGAATCCACGAGGTGAAGGTCCGCGGCGCCGGCACCCTGGCGGCCAAGCTCGAAAAACATCGCGAGGATGCGTTCATCGCCCGGCAGCTTACCGAGATTGCCCGCGACGCACCCATCGAGGAAGAGTTCGGCGGCCTGCTGCGCAAGCGTCCCGACCTCGGCGCGGTGAACGCGCTCTTTGACCAGGCAAACATCGGCACGGCGCTGCGCCGCCAGGCCGAACGACTCGGCGACCTGGTGTAGCACGCTTGGCAGACTGGTCTGCCGTTCTGCCAGAGATTGCGCGCGCCGGCGTAGCCGTGTCGCCCGGCGCACTGCCGCAGGCGGTCGGTGGAGGCGACATCAGCGATGCCTGGCGGGTCGACGGCCCGGCCGCTGCGGTCTTTCTCAAAACTGGTCCCGCGGAGTTCCGGGAGATTTTCGACGCCGAGGTCGACGGGCTTTTGGCGCTGGCCGGCAGCGGCGCCATTCGCGTCCCCGAAGTGCTGGGTACCGGCGATACCGGGCCGCTTGCCTGGCTGGCGCTGGAATGGCTGGAGTTCCAGGGCTCGACGCCGGCAACCGATGCGGCGCTGGGACAGCAGCTTGCTCGCATGCATCGCCACACTTACGAGCACTTTGGCTGGCATCGCGACAATCGCATCGGCGCCACGCCGCAGCGAAATGCGACGTCCGGCGACTGGACGGACTTTTATGCTGAGCAACGGCTCGGCTTTCAGCTCAGGACGGCGGCTCGCTATGGCTACGGCGGCGAACTGCAGGAACTCGGCGCGGCGCTGATCGAAAGTCTCCCAATGCTTTTCGCCGAGCATCGTCCGGAAGCGTCATTGCTGCATGGCGACCTGTGGGGTGGAAATCATGCGGTGACCGACGGTCAACCCGTGCTCTTTGATCCCGCGGTTTACGCCGGCGATCGCGAAACGGATCTCGCCATGACGCGACTGTTTGGCGGGTTCTCGCCGGGTTTCTACCGGGCTTACGAGCAGGAGTGGCCGCTACCGGCTGGCCATGAGCAGCGAGTGGGCATCTACCAGCTTTACCACGTCCTGAATCACTTGAACCTCTTTGGCCAGAGCTACCTCGGCCGATCTCTCGCGCTCATTCGCGAGACCCTGGCTACAATTCCTGGTTCATCGAGTCCGTAGCTTCGGTCTCGTCTACCTCGATGCCTTCGCCGAGAAAGTCCTTGTCGAAGAGGTAGAGATGCGAGCCTTCAGGCGCCTCGAGTACCGCGAACGCGCCCTCGAAGCCCGGGAATTTCTCGAACTGAAGGCCATGTCGCTCGACGGCTGCCTGCACTGCGTCACGGTCAGGGCACTTGAAGCACAGTGCCGGACGATCAAGAGCTATGCTCTCTGAAAGGGCAAGCGGCAGGCCGCCGGCCTCAAACCGCATGTGCGGCGTCGGCTCTTCACGCATGTCTGAAATCGTTGGCGCCAGCGGTGCCCAGAAGTGCGCCGCGCGCATGACGTCGCGTACCGGCAGGGTGAGCTCGAAGAAGCGACCACACAGCGAGTCCTCCGGTGCTTCCGGTGCCTGGGAAAAGGTCCGCGCTTCGACGACGGAAATCGGGTGCCCGTCACGATCGTTGAAGCCGAGCTCGTTAAACACGTCCTCGTCCAGTCGCAGGGTCGTGAACTCGAGCTGCGAATCGCTGAGCCTGCGCGCATGCTTGGCAAGGTCCATTTGCACAAACGTCAGGGCAGGCGCGTCAAACTCCCGTTGGTGCAGGCCAATGTTCAGGTCGCCATCGGAAACGACGGCGTAGGGATGCGACCAGGTCTCGCCGGTTTCCAGCTCTTCGAAACCGAGACCCTTGTAGAACGACAGCGACGCAATAACGTCGTCAGTGCGCACACTGAATTCGAGCCATCGACTGAGTAACCGGTTCAATTATCCGCACCCAGCGCCTTGGCCCGTCGCCGGCTTTTGTCATGCTCGTTGGCAACCTCGGACTTGCTCCAGTCCGGTGACGCTTCAGGCCATCCGGCCACGTTCTTTTCCACCAGGCGAGTCAGGAAGGCGACATGATCGTCACGCGCGTTCAGGCAGGGTATGTAACGCAGCTCGCCGCCTCCGGCTTCGCTGAACTGTTCGGCCCCCTCCATTGAGATCTCTTCGAGCGTCTCAAGGCAATCGACGGCAAAAGCCGGGCACAGCACGTCGATGTTGCCGATACCCTCTCGCCCCCATTCCTCAAGCGTGTCGTCGGTATAGGGTCGCAGCCATTCCTCGCGGCCGACGCGTGACTGGAAGCTGACGAACCACTGGTCGTCGTCCAGTTCGAGGGTCTCGGCGACCAGCCGGGCGGTCTTCTGGCACTGGCAGTGATAGGGATCGCCGCTTAACAGCGTGCGTCGCGGCACGCCGTGGAAAGAGAACAACAGCTGCTCGCCGCGACCGTGTTTGTCCCAGTGATCACGAACGCTGGCCGCCAGTGCCGAGATAAAGCCGTTGGCATCGTGATAGTGGTTGATGAAGCGGAATTCGGGAATCCAGCGGCGCCGGGCAATCGCTCGGGTCACCGCTTCAAAGACGGAGCCCGTCGTTGTGTTCGAGTACTGCGGATACATGGGCAGAGTCAGCACGCGCCGCGCGCCGGCCGCGTGCAGCCTGTCCAGCGCGTCGCTGATCGAGGGCTCGCCGTAGGACATCCCGAGCTCGACCTGCACGTTGCCGGAGAGCCTGGCGCGGAGCTGGGTTTGCAGCTCCTCGGCAACGTCGTTGGAATGCAGGAGCAAGGGAGAACCCTCTTCCGTCCAGATCTTCGCGTAGGCGGCTGCCGATCTTGCCGGCCGGATGCGCAGGATCACGCCGTGCAGAATCAGCCACCAGATCAGGCGAGGCAATTCCACGACGCGCGGGTCGGAGAGAAACTCGGCAAGATACTTGCGCACAGCCGAGGGCGTCGGCTCCAGGGGCGTACCGAGATTGACGAGCAGAATGCCGAGCGACTCGGGCATTCCGTGCTCGTAGGCGGGTAAAGATTCGAAACGTGACATGCGAGCTAAAGATGGCGCGTGAGCGCAAGTTGTTGAGTAACAATACTAAACCGGCCCAACGGGCGCTAGGCCGCGTGCTATAGTCGCGGCCCGTCTCGTGGCCCGGGAGTGCCGAAAAGTGACTGATGACAGGGATTGGCCGGATCGATGGACCCTCATCCGGGACATCATCGTATTCCAGTTCAAGCTGTTCGTCGATGGCATTCGGGACCTTATCCTGGTGCCGATCTCGCTGGTCCTCGGCATGGTGAGCCTGCTCAAGGGGGGCGAACGGGTCGGATCAGAGTTCTACGACCTGCTGCGCTATGGCCGGCACACCGATCGAGCCATCAATCTTTTCGGCGCAGCTGAACGGGTGCACGACCCCGAGGGCGACAGCGAGATTCCGGATCTCGACGGACTGGTGGCGCGGGTAGAAGGTTTCGTCGTTGACGAATATCGCCGGGGCGGCATTACGGCACAGGCCAAGGATCGGCTGGACCAGGCGCTCGACGCGCTGAATCGTCGCCACGGCGAATCGGACGAATCGCCGGATGGGTCAGCGGAAGACGATAACGGCGAAGCGTCGGACCGCTAGTTCGGGCTGACGTCCCGGCCGCTCAGCAGATCATCAAGGCTGGGTGGCGGGTGGTCCGGACCCATCTGCCCTTCTTTCAGGCGGCCTATGTAATCCCGGTAGGCCCGCATGGCCTGGTAGCCGAACAGCCAGAGGATTGGCAGGTTGGCGTAAACGATGATGCCCAGGCCGATACCGCTCAGGTTGTCGAGATCGCTCGAGGTCTTGATGAAGCCGAGGGTGGCGATAAAGGTCATCGCGCAGTACAGGATGCGGTAACCCAGCACGGCACGGTCGCCGAAGATGTACACGATGCCCTGCTCCCCGTAGTAACCCCAGGCGATGATCGTCGACAACGCAAACGCCCAGGACGCAATCGTGATCAGCCATTTGCCGAGACCCGGCTGCACGGAATCGAAGGCCTTGGCCGTCAACGTTGCACCAACGTACTCGCGATAGAAACCGTTGTGTTCCAGCACCGGTTCGCCGGGGCCGCGATAGGTGTTCCACGCGACCAGGAAGCCCCCGTCACTCGCTTCAATAATGCCCGCGACCTTGTGCAACGAGTCGCCGGTGACGCTGTTTTCGCCGGCCCGTACGACCATCGTGACGGTTTCGCCGGGTCGCCAGTCACCCGGCTCGATGCGCGTATCGCTGAAGGCGTAGCCATCGGCAACGACGCTGATCGCTGGCGGCGCTGCGAACTGCACGTCCGGACCGCGATTCCAGATGCCCGTCGACAGGATGATGAGCGCCGTGAACGTGCAGACGACGATCGTGTCAATGAACGGTTCCATACCGGCAACCAGGCCCTCGCGGACCGGCTCGTCGGTTTTGGCCGCTGCGTGAGCCATTGGCGATGAGCCCTGGCCGGCTTCATTGGAGAAGATGGCTCGCTTCATGCCAAACATGAACGCAGACCCGGCCGTGCCGCCGATAAACGCGCCGGCGGCATCGGTCGATGAGAACGCGGAGGTGGCCATGAGCACCAGCAGCGACGGGATCGCCTCGTAGTTGTCCAGCAGTACCCAGCTGCCGGCAATGACGTAGGCCGCGACCATCAGGGGCACGAGGGTGCCCGCGAATTTTCCGATGCGCTTGATGCCGCCGATCAGAACCACGGCCACCACGATCGCCAGCACGAGGCCGCTGATCCAGCCCTGGACGTCGAAGTACTCATCGGTAATGTCCGCCACGCTCCAGGCCTGGAACATGTTCCCGCCGGTGATCGCCGAGGTCATGATGCAGATCGAGAACATGACGGCGAGGGTTTTACCCAGCCAGGCAAACTCCGGTCGCAGGCGCTCCACCGCCTTGTCCGCCACCCACATGGGCCCGCCGTGCGGGTTATCGGGGTCGTCGGTGTTGCGATACAGCATCGACAGCGTGACTTCGGTCAGTTTGATCGCCATGCCGAGAATGCCGACGATCCACATCCAGAACATCGCTCCCGGCCCACCCAGCATGATCGCCAGCGCGACCCCTGAAATGTTGCCGAGCCCTACGGTGCCCGACAGCGCCGCCGACAGGGCCTGGAAGTGGTTGATGGCGCCCGGGTCCTTCGGGTCGTCGTAGCCCCCGCGAACCACCTTGGCGCCGTGGGTGAGCGCGCGGTACTGGGAGAAGCCGCTCCAGATCGTGAACAGGACACCGGTTCCGGCAATGATGAAGATCCAGGTCTCATTCCAGAGCACGGCGTTGATATTGGCCAGAATTTGCCGGATGTCGGCCATACGTCCCCCCAGGGTGAAGGCAGCGCAATGTCGGACCCGGTTTCCACCTGATCAGATTTGTTGTTTTACGCACTGCACAGAATGGCCTGCACTATGTCGGCTGAGGTCCGGCAGTGCAAGTAAGGAAGAACGGTCAGGCGCGCAGGGGAACGGGCCCGAGGCAGTGACGGCCTCGTCTCTATCGGGCTCCGGCGAACAAGCCTGAACGAATCAGGCGGCTTCCATGATGGCCGTGACGCCCATGCCGCCGGCGGTGCAGACTGAGATCAATCCGCGGCCGCTGCCTTTCTCACTCAGCAGCTTCGCCATCACCGCGACGATGCGAGCGCCGGTGGCGGCGAACGGGTGGCCGACGGCGAGGCTGCCGCCTTTGACGTTCAGCTTGCTGCGATCGATTGCACCCATGGCGGCATCTCTGCCCAGTCGCTCGCGGCAGAATTCTTCCGACT
>CAZFVT010000129.1:0-8537 GCA_964522355.1 uncultured Woeseiaceae bacterium
GAGTACCTGGCTTCGAACCAGGTGGTCGGGAGTTCGAATCTCTCCGGGCGCGCCAAATGATTAAAGGGTCCCTTCAGGGGCCCTTTATCATTTGGGGTGTCTGCGAGTTTGATGAGGGCTCCAAGTTCGACAAAACGCGCGAGCGTTTTGATCCGAGCGGCGCAAGCCGCGAGCCCGCAGGGTCAAAACAGCCCCTAGGCTGTTTTGAGTAATCTCTCCGGGGCCGCTCCCGGCCATCCATGGCGTTGGCTCGGACATCCTGTCCTCGGCCTTGCGGCCGCCACCAAAGCGGCGCCCAAAATCGCTCCCGGCGATTTTGTCGCGGCACTTGTGCATCCTGCACATCGCGCGCCAAACAAGAAAGGGCCCACTGTGTGGGCCCTTTTTTTCTTCGTTCGAGGTGCTCTTCAGACGATAAGAAAACCCCTCACCCATCACACTTCCGCGCAGCCCCATCCGCATACTCCGCCTCAAACGTGTAAAGCGTATCGAAGTCTTTCTCAACCGTGCCGCTTACCCTGTCTGCCGAGAATGTCCACTCGACGACCTCGATCAGATCACACCGGCCTTCGCCCTGATCTCTGCGCAGCCCGAGAACCAACGTGTGTTCAATGGCGTCATCAAGTTCGGTGGAATAGGTGTCGAGGACCGTCTTGGCCGCGGGCCAGAAAAACGTGAACTGCCATTGGTACTGGGTGAATTCTCGAACCACACGCTCGGTCAAAGGCGTCGTACCGAAGGTTCCGGCGTAGCCGTTTCGCAGGTTTCGATCAACACCAACACGATCAATGAAGTCGCACTTGAAGATTCGAGCGAAACCCGGCGAGGTAACCCCGGCGACGTTGCCAATGCTGTCAGGAAACGAGAGCTCCCGGACAACTTCGAAGTACCGGTCGGTTTCGATGGTCTCTACGTAAAGCCCTTGAACGGCGCGGAGTGCGTTGTCGGCCGCTTCCAGCTGAATGGCCGCATCCATGCTGTCGGCGCATAACTCGTAGCTCGTCGAGGCATCCTTGATGTGATGTACGGTATAGCTTCGCGGCGTATCAGCACGTTCATCGACGAAGAAGTCGCTCGGATGCTGATAGAGGAGGTCGTAGACGCGCTCCATGACGATCTCATCGCTGGGTATGGCCGCTGATTGAGAGGCAACCGGTGCCACCGGTGACTCCGAACTCTCTGTATTGCATGCGGTGACGCCGATCAGGGAGACGACGATGAGTATCGGTATTGACTTCATTCCTCGCCCCTTCCGTTGGGCTTTTGCACAGTCCGTTTACGAGTCGGCTACGACCATGACCGGCTTTGCACTCCCGCGAGCGTTGCCACATCACTCGCTGATTCGGAGGGACTCGTCTCATCACAAGACAGTCAATGCGTTTGCCAGCCCGCTTTTCGAATCAGTACAGGATCGTGGATAGTGTGCTGATGCCCACGATTACCGGCTTGCTTGACATAAGGCCTGGGCTTCAGAGCCCGCGATAACCCCTGGCGGCGCTCCGCCGTCCGAATCGACTAATATTGAAGTAGGTTATCGGCACGTCAGGGCAAATCTTTAGCCAGATCGAGCGCTGAATGAATGGTTTTATCCGAGACCGTTGAAGCATCCGAGCGTGCCGTCGTTCAGAACGGCAACCGGACTGGTACGAAGCAGGACGTAGAGGCTGATCCGGGCGAGGAGCTATGCGCCTGAAGCTCCGCTGGATTTAACGCTCGGTATCGTAGGGCGAGGACCCTTCCTGATACGGAGTCCATTTTCACGACCAGGGCCGTTGAGTCCAAACGCTCGGCCAGCCGCCTGAACGATCGACTCGAAATTGGACCGCCGCCCGCATTCGGATAGACTGACAGCGACTGGCTATTGCCACGTAACGGACCCGGATATGCCGAAGAAGAAGTCCGAACGAAGGCCCAACCTGCTGGCCACATTGGTGGCCTTGTGCTTTCTTGCGGGCTGCTCGGGCTCGCAAGATGAAGAGCCGGCTTCCCCGGCCCCAGCCTCTGAAGTCACCGAACCTGCATCCGCGCCGGGGGTGGGTGCCACGGACGATATCGAGCCCCGCCCGGAACCTGAGACGGCGACGCCAGCCGCAGCGAACGAGGAGACGTCCTGGAAAATAGCCGTCTTCGCCGGAGTCAACGGCGAGTTCGGAAGTTTCGGTGAGGGCAGCCTCACCGAGGATCCTGAAGGTAACCCTGTCGCCCTGGCTATCGAGTATGACCTGGACGGTCTGCCGAGCCGGGTCGTGATGCGCAATGATCGCGTTTATCTGGGCACGGGGGACGGGAATATGCGCTGGCTTGATGTGACCGACCAGGTCGGCCAGGTTTCGCCTGTCGCTTCGACGCTGTTGCAGGAGGAGCAGGATGGCTTCGTGCAGCTGCGTGAGCAGAACTATGGCAACGAAACGTTTCGGATCTTCGGCAAGCTCGGCGAAATTGTCGCGCTTGGCGATGGTGCTGCGATGGGATCGCGGCTCCTGTACTGGGAAGACGATGCTGGCGTCGTCAGACGACACGTTTCAATCGTCAGTCTTCGTGCCGATGGCAACACGGCAACGATAATCACCGTTTCGGATCGCGACGATGGTTCGACCTTGCCGGATTGGTACGGCAGAGCCTCCATCAACGCCAGGTTCAATGCCATGCCGGCGGCGCCCGCCCTTCGTTACGGCATGGGTATGGCGCAGCCCCAGGCGAACTGGCTGGAACAACCCGATTCATCGCTGCTCGAGGCGACGCTGGATCTGATCGTGCCGCCCGCCAATGCACAGTTCGTGGGCATATTGAGCGACGTCCTCGGCGACCTGCGCGACGACGTCATCGATGACCTTACGGGTGCCACGGTCGATGACTTTATCGATAACATGCCGGCCCCGGGTTCGGATCTTTCCGAATTCATGCGGCAGTTCGCGCAATCCGGTTACCGCGCTATCAAGAACTACTTTACTGACGACCAGATCAGGGAGCTGGGTCGAAGCGCGATACGAAATATTTTCAAGAAGGTTGTAGAGCGTGGTCTTCTGCAGATTGCTCCCTACCTTGGTTACTACGGCCTTGCGCCAATTCTCGCGGATGCGATCATCGAGGACGTCATTGACTGGCTGTTCTCGGACACGCACGGCGAACCGCATATCGGCATGTTCGACGGCAGACGTTACAGCTTCCAGGCGGCCGGGGAGTTTGTGTACTTTCAGACGCCTGAGTTTGAAGTCCAGCAGCGATTTCTTGGCGAACCCGGCCGCGCAACTTCAGCTCAGGCTACGGCTGTTCGTATTGGCGAACACGTCATCGAGTCCTACTTCGAGCCGGTGTCCGGTCGACCGGCAGACATGACGATCATCATTGACGGTGAAGAAACCGTGCTGGATTCCGAAGGCGTGTCCTTCCCGAACGGGGGCTACGTGGGTCGACAGCAGAGCCTGTCGCAGTACCACAACCTTATCGCCGTTGCGCCGGGCGGTTCTTACGTCATCATCGAGAATCTCAACGTTTCCCAGAACGTGCTGTTCGGCATAACTGGTCAGACCCAGCAGCAGATCCGTGGCGGCCTTGGCGGGGTTCCTGACGGAAACGGCGCGAATGACTTCACACTCAGAGACGGATCGATCCTTAGTGCTGAGGACGCTATGTCCATCGACGGTCTTTACGGTCGGTTCGCCGCTTCGTGGCGCGTTCAGTCCGATGAGCGGCTATTCAGTCGGGGTGATGCAGCGGAATTCCTGACCTCCGAGTACACGGACCTGCCGACCTCGGTGGCGCGGCTCGAGGATTTCACGTCAGAAGAGCGTGAGGCGGCCCGGCAGACCTGCGTGGCTGCGGGCGTTATCGGGGACGAGGCGCTGAACGACTGCAGCTACGATGTCCTCGTTACCGGCAATCCCGAGTGGGCAAACGACTCGGGAAGCAGCCGCGTTGTCGGGAGGCTGGCAACACCCGACGACTTGGCAACACAGAGTGTTGCCGGTTTGTCGACGGATGAACTGCGTGGATTCGATGCACCCGATGCAGCCCCCGCTGGCTCGATATTGAGTTTCACCTGGCGGGGCCCTGGCGCTGAGGACGACAGCATCTTCCTTGCAGCTACGTCGCTCGCCGACAATCGTTACCCGCGGCGGAATCGGTTTGAGGTATCGGATGGCCCTGAAGCGTCGGTCGTCGCCCCGGTGGAGCCGGGCGACTACGAGATTCGCTACTTTAGCGATGCAAACGGCACGGTCCTGTTCCGCCGACCGATCACGATTACCGAACCAGCCGTCGAAATCACGGCGCCGGCAGAAATAAGCGCCGGAGCGCCGCTGCCTGTTGCTTGGACCGGCGAGGCATTGCCGGATGATGATGGCCTGCTGATTACCGAACCCGGTATGGAAGACAATCGTCGCTGGATGGGGGACCGATTCTACCGACTCGAAAATGGATCGCCGGCGGCACTGGTGGCTCCGGCGGAGCCCGGCGCCTACGAGATTCGCTACTTCAGCGACGCAAACGCCACGGTCTTATTCCGCCAGGCACTCACAGTCACGGAAGCAGATGTAGAGATCACAGCGCCGAGCGAGATTAACGCCGGAGAGCCTCTACCGGTCGCGTGGACCGGCACCCCGCTCGCCGATGGCGACGGACTGTTTATCGCCACGCCGGACATGGATGCCAATCGCCGCTGGATGGGCGATCGTTTTTACGCTGTCGAAGACGGCTCTCCGGCGGACCTTGTCGCGCCGGCCGAACCGGGTTCCTATGAGATTCGGGTTTACAGTCGGGCCAACGGACAGCCTTTGCTTCGTCAGGCGCTGACGGTTCTGCCACCTGACGTGACCATGGACTTGCCGGATGCGGTTGCGGCCGGCTCAGAGTTCGAGGTCGCCTGGAGCGGGCCGGCCGCCGATGGTGACTTCCTGTTCGTCGCGCCGCCCGATCTTGACGATAACCGCTACTACACGCGCGGCGTGCACCGGGCCGATGAAGGAACGCCCGCTCGCCTCAACGCGCCTGCCGAACCCGGGACCTATGAGGTTCGCTATTACAGCAGACGCAACGGCGATGTTCTCGCGCGGCAAACGCTCACCGTACGATAGCGTCGCTCAGTTCAGGGGTAGCTCGATGGACATCGAGAGTAGTTGATCCGGCGTGTAGGCCAGGCGTCCCTGCGCCTGAAGCTCACGAACGCTCGACCGCTGGATCTCCAGCTGCGCTCGAACTTTCTCCATCAGCGACTGGTATCCGGGATGTCCATGCATCGACTCGATGTTCGGGTTGCTGTCCGGGGCGGCCCACCAATAGCCCAACCAGTTTTCCTCTACCGCCCGCTCCAGGAACTCGAGTGCTGCTGCGTCATTGCCGATCATGGCCGCCAGTTCCGCACGCAGGGCATTGGTGTTAATGGACGGGCCCGAGGGAACGAGTTGCAGGTATTCGTCGGCAACTCGGGCAAGTTCGAGGGCGTCGCTATCGTGCCCCAGGTGCTGAAGAACAAGTACCAGGTCAACCGCCGCGACGACATTCTGCTTGTCGATGTCCGGGCTCGGTCCGGCCAGTCGCGGATAGTGTTCCAGGTAGTGTTCGAGCGCCCGTTCCGGAGCTGAGCGGGCGAGTTCGGCGTTTCTCAGGGCAAAGAGGGGAATGTTGGCCGGCAGGTAGTCCCGAGCGTCCGTCAGCAATTGGCTGGCGAGTTGCTCTGCGCCATCCGCATCACCTTCCGCGACCCGGATCGCCAGCCTGGCCGCCAGCGCATTCGGTTGGTCGGGGCTAGTGGCAAGCACAGCATCGATCCACGCCTCGGCCGTTTCGAAGTCGCCCAGAGCAGCAAACAGGTTGGCGACCTGTGCGGCTCGCAGGGGCTCCATTGAGGCTGCTTTCTGCTGCCAAAGCATGGCCTGCGTCGCGTCGCCGAGGCCGTAGAAATGCACGTAGCCGATACTGGCGTACGGGTCGACATACCCCGGATCGATATCGATGGCGGACTGAAGGCTGCGCAGGCCGCCAGTGATATCGCCCATCTCGGTCAACAACACGCCATAGGCAGCGCGAATGTCTGCGCCAAGCGGATCGAGTTCGATCGTCTGGCGATACATCTCGGCACTTTCCTCAAGGCGCAGCGTGTGCGTCTTAAGCATCATGCCGAGCCAAAGCCGCGCCATCGCGTACTCCGGAGCCAGGTCAATAGCGCGGCGGTAGTAACTCTCGGCCAGCTCAAAATCGCCTTCCCGTTCGGCAAGCGTCCCGAGCAGCTGATAAACGCCGCCATCCCTGTCGTCGATCTCGAGCGCTTGCTCGGCCAGCGGGCGCACCCGCAGCGGCATCTCGTCGTTCGTCATGTCACCGAGTTCTGCGAGTCGCAGATAGCTTTCTGCGAGGCCCACATAGGCGGGCGCGAACTTGCTGTCGAGTTCAATGGCTCGCTGGAAATCGGTCACCGCATTTCGAACGCTGGCGGTGTTGTCGTTGTAAAGCTGCTGCCGACCGGACAGAAGCGCTTCATAGGCTTCGATGTCGTTCGTCGGACGCGCGGATACCCGGCGCTCCTCTTCCGGAGACAGCGTCGCATCAAGCGCCTCTGCGATTCGGCGGGATATCTCGGCCTGAATCTCGAACAGATTGTTCGCTGTCATCTCCCGATCGTAGGTGTCCGCCCAAATGTGCCGGTCGTTCTCCGCATCGATTAGCTGAACAATGATGCGAATTCTGTTGCCCGACCGTTGCACAGCCCCCTCGAGGAGGCTTCCGACACCGAGCTCGGCGCCTATACTGGGCATCGACCGAGTGGTATCGCGGAACTTCAGGACAGAAGTGCGGGAGATTACGCGCAGCGAAGAGATCTTCGCGAGCGTCGTTAGAAGTTCGTCGTGAATACCGTCAACAAAAAACGCGTCGCTCGCGTTTGCCGATCGATTTGAGAATGGCAACACGGCAACGCCGGACGTTCGGCCAGCCCCCGTCGACAGAACGTCACCGTCAACGCCGTGATCGATAACGTTCAGATACACCGAGAACAGTAAACCTGTGGCCAGCGCGCCGATAATAATGAAGTCCAGCTTCCGGCCTGCGCCGGGTGCTGCTTTCTCATCGGCCGACAGGTCGCTGTCGCGCCTGATGCCTTCAGGCGTGAGTTCGAATATCCAGGCGAGGATCAGAGTGACCGGAAACCCGATCGCCAGAATCAGCAATACCCACCGCCCGAATTCATCCGGAAGGCCCAGCAGTGGCGCGACGGTATCGACGACCTGTAACAGCAGCCAGGATGCAGCCAGGAAAGCGATGGCGACCCGAAACAGGTTACGACGCTTTAGCTCGTGCAGGAAAGTCCCTGGAGGGCTGGGCATGGGCGCATGTGCTCTCGCTCTGGAAACGAGAGGATATCATTGGCACTGCGCGGCTACGCCGGCGGCGGAATGCGTATCCGGGCCGCTATCCGGCGGCCGCTGACACAGGTTTCACGGTTGCGGAGCGCTCGATGAGAAAAACCTGACTCGGCAGTCGGCCAGCGGGGCACACGGGCTCAGAAGGTGAACCGGGCGCCCAGGTTCCACGTGGTGATCTTGCCGAACTCGTAGCCGGTAACAAAAGCGATGTTCGGCCGGAAGTACCAACGGCCGTTCAGGCCGATTAGCGTGTCGGAGTCGAAGGCATCAGGGCCATCGGTAACCACCTCACCGACCGACGTATAACGCACGTGGCCCTGCAGGTGTATCGCCTGCGTCGCCGCCCAGATCATACCGATCTCACCGCCTATCCCGTCGTCGTCAACGTCGAAGTTGCTGTCGCCGACCTGCAGGTCATTGAGCTCGTTCGTGTCAAAACTCAGGCGGCCATAGATGTTCGCCGTGGGCGAGAAGGGATAGGCATAGCCGACGCCGAATCGCCAGCGCACCACGTCGAAGTCACTCTCGTCAGTGTCGATGCCGTCGCTGATCTCGAGTTCCTGGCTGGTCAGTGAGTACTCTCCGAAAACGTGCATGTTCTCCGAGAATTGCCATGCGCCGCCGATGAAGCCGCCACCGCCGGAATCGGTTTCGAGGTCAAACCTGCCGTCGTCGGTGAACGTCACGGACTCTTCCACGTCGTTGACGAAACCGGCGATGAATCCGCCCTCGATGTTATTGAAGCTGAGCTCCTGGGCCGCTACGGCCGTGGATAGCACCGTCAGCAAGGCCGATGCGAGCATCTTGTTAAGACCAGACATTGATTCACCCCTGTCGAAAGATTGCAACATTCTGCAGGTAAAGGGGGTTTCGGTGGTGTCGCCGGGGTAACAGTCTTTTTCTACTTGTATCGGCTAAATCGGCGGCCAAACACCGGCCGTTAGCAGGCACTGTCGACGACGGCAGGTGCCCCTGCGGACGTTTTCCGACCGGTTTCACCCTCTCATAGATTCGCTGTCGGCCGAGGCACCGATCGAGCATGTAGCTCAGAATCGTCTGGAAGCGACGCAACGATCCGTCGCCGAAGGTCCCTCGCCCTTGATTAGTGGCATGACTCGCCGCCGGATAGTCGCGGCAGCTCTGACAAGGCCTCAGTCAGTCCGCCGCCGAGCGCGCCTGCCT
>CAZFVT010000130.1:0-8537 GCA_964522355.1 uncultured Woeseiaceae bacterium
GATCGACGTCGCGGAGAACGCTTTGGGCGACCTGCTAAGCGCTGAGACGCGCACGGCGCTGGCCCGTGCCGAAAGCGCCGAGCAGGCCATGACACTGTTCCTGATGTCACCGGACTTTCAACGGAGATAGTCATGCTAACCCGTCGCCAGTTCAACAGGTCCCTCTTTGCTATGGCCGCCAGCAGCGGCGTTAGCCTGTCGCTGGCCGCGACCGGCTCCAGCAACCGGCTGGTGCTTATCCTGCTGCGTGGTGCGATGGACGGGCTGTCCTGCTGCGTCCCCTACGGCGATCCCGGTTATCAGCGTTTGCGTGGCGAGCTGGCGCTCGCGTCCCCCGGCAGTGAGTACGGCGTCCTGAAACTCAATGGCTTGTTTGGCTTGCATCCGCGACTCGAACACCTTCACAGCCTTTACGAAACCGGGCAGGCATCGGTCGTTCACGCCGTTGCCAGTCCTTATCGCAGCCGTTCGCATTTTGATGGTCAGGACATGCTTGAATCGGGCGGTGCCGGTGTCGGTGCAGCGCGCGACGGCTGGCTGAACCGCGCCCTGGCGCCGCTGGGTGGCAAGGTGGGTGACGAGGCGGCAATAGCCATGGCCGGCTCCATGCCGCTCATTCTGCAGGGCCCGCAGTCGGCGACGAGCTGGGCGCCGTCCCGCCTGCCGGACGCGAGCGACGACACGTTGAGACGCCTCGCCGATCTCTATGCCGACGATGCGTTCTTCGCGACCCGACTGCAGCAGGCGCTTAATGCGCAGGACATCGCCGGAGAAATGGGCGAAGGATCAAGACGGCGCAATCGCGCACGACAGCTCCGCGAGACGGCCACGGCCGCCGCGAAGTTCCTAACCACCGACGGCGGACCCTCTATCGCCGTCATTGAGAGCGACGGCTGGGATACCCATGCCAACCAGGGCGCTGCTAACGGTCAGCTGGCCGACCAGTTTGCTGCCCTGGACGGTGCAATCGAAGCGCTGCACACAGGTCTAGGCGATGAATGGGAACGCACCGCCGTCGTGGTCGCCACCGAGTTTGGGCGCACCGCGGCTACCAACGGCACGCGCGGTACGGATCACGGCACGGCAAGCGCGGCTCTTCTGGCCGGCGGCGCAGTTGCCGGCGGCAAGGTGATTGCGGACTGGCCCGGCTTGCAGTCCGGGGACCTCTACGAGAATAGAGACCTCTATCCGACGAGCGATCTGCGTTCCCTGTTCAAGACCCTGCTCGTCGGTCACATCGAGATTGCTCCGAGCTATGTTGAAGACCGGGTTTTTCCGGACAGCCAGAAGGCGCGGGCGATTCCCGGCATTTTGAGATCGTAGCTGGCTGAATCCCGCCTGTTGCAAACAGAAAGTATGCTCGGTTATTTCTTTCTTTTTTGACGAATAAAGCGGCTTTTTCGAGCAACCCTTCCGTGCGATAGTATTCCGGAGTTGAGTGAACAACGTTCTTCGGCGAGGCGGAAGGCAATGGGGCCTTCCGGTCGAACCGATCAACCGGAGGGATGAATGATGTTTCGTACCGCCGATTCTCGCGTCAGGTTGCAGACGCGCTTCAGCCAGGCACTCGCCGTCAGTGCCATTGCTGCTATCTCTTTCGCCGCCCACGCAGATCAACCCGTCAGCCCGACCACAACGTCGAACGGCATGGATGCGGGTATCGATCTCGTCAGGGAGCGAATGGAAGAGATCATCGTCTACGCGCCGCGAGACCAGATGAACGTCGCGGACCAGGCGCTGCTGGCCGACCCGCTACGCGAACGGATCATGGAAGAGATTCGCTTGCTTAACGTTCTCGACGAAGAGCGTGAATGGCGGCTGGAAACCGCCAAGCTTGAGATCAAGCCGCCGCGCATTCGCGTGGGCTACGACCCGCGGAACGATGAGCGCGCGGCCCCGCTCCTGATGACCAACGTGCTGCCGCTAGATCTGATGCAGCCGGCCACCGTCTTCAGCGTCGACTTCTAACGAATTTTCCGTCAGCCGCCTCCCAGGGACGGGAGTGGCTGTAACGGATCCCGCCACAGATTTACGCCGTTTCTTTCGGCGCTGGAATTTCGATCTGAAATCTGACTGAGCGCAGCACCCCGCCAGCAGACGACAGCCTCTGCACCCGCCCTGGGCTTTCATGGCACGATTCCCGCCCTCGTACTGCCCTTTAGCTTTACATAATTCTGCGCAACCGGCGGCCGGAGTTCGCCCGGCTCGCTCCCCGGCGAGCCGCCGACGGGTGAGGTTGCACGGACAGTCTTTGCGGCTTCGCCTTGGATTTCCTGATATTTCCTTCACGCCGCTGCTGGCGCCCGATCGGTTGAAACCTGCTGTCACAAATCTTCCGGTTTTCAGATGCTAATCTCCGGGTCGTTCGGCGTTGCCCGAACAACCAATAAGAAAACAACATCGATAACTCCTCTGATGCGGAAGAAACTATGACTGATTTTTCGACGGCCCTCCGGCGACTGCCGGCTTGCGCCCTGGCTACGGCCATTGCCGCAAGCGCTTTATCACCTGCCTACGCACAAACGGTTTTTCTTGAGAACTTCGACGACACGACGGGGTTCACAAGCTCGGTAGCGCCCTTCTCCGACGGTGGCGGTGATTATCTCGGCATTGCAGATGGCGTCGGTGGCGGTAATTTCGGCGGCGCGCCGGTTCCCTCGGCGCTGAAAACCTATCAGGGTTTCAACCGTGGCTTCCTGACCGGCATGGATCTGGACGGGGAAGGCGCAGGTCTGCCGATCACGCTTGACTGGACCGGCATTTCGATCGCCGGGCTCAGCAACCTGGAGTTCAGCGGCCTGTTTGCCGAGGCTTTTGATAGCCCGGGGGACATCGACGAGGCCGACTTCATCGAAGTTAGCTATCAGATTGATGGCGGCGGTTACCAAAGGATCCTTCGGTTCACAGGGGCGGACTTCAGCAGCACCGGCGGACCGTTCAACGGCATCTTCCGGCAAGACCTCGACTTTGTCGGTCCCGGCGAAGGAGCCGCCCTGGGCGACATTGCCGCGATGTTCACGGCGCCGATTCCCGGCAGCGGCACCACGCTCGATCTCCGCCTGTCCGTGTCGGTCAACGCGGGCGACGAAGACTTTGCTGTCGACAGCTTCATGATCGCGGAAGCCAGCGGCGCGCCGGTCTGCGTCAGCGCAATTCCGATCTCGGAGGTTCAGGGTCCGGCTGACGGTACGCCGCTTGCCGGGCAGGAAGTCTCGGTGCGCGGTGTCGTGACCGCGGACTTCGGCGGTGAAATTGTGGTGCAGGAACCGGGCGGCGGACCGCGGAGCGGCATCGTCGTCTTCAGTTCCGGTAACGGCGCCTCCCGCGGCGACGACGTCTGCGTGACGGGCATCGCCTCGGAACGTTTCGGCCAGACCCAGATCGGCGGTAACAACAACCCGAGTGCCGTTGTCGAAGTGCTGGGCATCGGCAGCGAACCGGCCCCGGCTGTGGTCGCTAGCGGTGAGATCGCAACCGGTTCTCCCAGCGCCGAACAGTGGGAAGGCGTGCTGGTTCGCACCGAGAACGTCACAGTTGCCAACCCGGATCTTGGCTTCGGCGAGTTTTCTGTCGACGACGGGTCCGGTGCAGTGCGGGTGGACGATCTTGGCAACATCTCGTACAGCCCGGTCGCCAACCAGGAACTCGAGTTCGTCCAGGGACCGCTGTACTTCTCCTTCAGCAACTACAAGATCGAGCCCCGCGACGACGACGACATCGGCGCGCCGGAGGTTCCGCCCGGCGGCTTCTGCAGTGACCCGGTCACCCTGATCAGCGCGCTGCAGGGCAGCGGCGCTGCGAGCCCGGTGGCCGGCGAGTTTGCCTCTGTCGAAGCCATCGTCATCGGCGACTTCCAGGCCAACGACGCGACGGCCGGTGACCTGGCCGGCTTCTACATCCAGGAAGAGGACGCGGACAATGACGGTGACCCCGCAACTTCGGAAGGCATCTTCGTCTTCGACCTGTTCCTGAACCCGAACGTGGACGTAGCGCCGGGCGACCTGGTTCGCGTCAGCGGTATCGTCAGCGAGTTCCAGGACCAGACGCAGATCAACGCCTCGTCAGGCTCAGTCGAGATCTGTGCAACGGGTATGTCTGCTTCCGTCACGCCGACGAACATCAGCTTCCCGCTCGCGGGCGGCCAGGATGGCCTTGAAGCCCTCGAAGGCATGAGCGTCGTTGTTGAGCAGCCCATGACCGTCATCGAGTACTTCAACCTCGACCGATTCGGTTCGGTGGACGTGGCCCTGGAACGCATCGAGCAGCCGACGGGCGTGGCCCTGCCGGGCCCCGACGCGGCCGCGGTGCGTGCGGCCAACGAGACGCTGCGTATTCGTCTCGATGACGGCAGCCAGGAGCAGAACCCATTCCCGGTGACCTTGCCGGACGGCCAGCTCGAGTATGAAGACGCTCTCGGCGGTGGTGACACGCTGAGCGACATTCAGGGCGTCCTGTCCTGGATTCGCCCGAACACCGGCGGTACGCCGGATCGTTACTCGATTCAGCTGACCGCCCTGCCGACGTTCGAGGACAGCAACACGCGACCGGAAGCGCCGTTTATCGATGGCTCGGTCAAGGTTGCGGCGTTCAACGTGCTGAACTACTTCACCACGCTGCGCTCGCGCGGCGCCGACACGCCGGAAGAGTTCGATCGGCAGACCGACAAGATCGTCAGTGCGCTGCTGGGGATCGATGCCGACATCCTTGGTCTCATTGAGATCGAGAACAACTATGCCGACGGTGCCGCCAGTGCAACCGCTGCGCTGGTCGACGCGCTGAACGCAGCAGCAGGTGCCGGCACCTACGCCTACGTGGATCCCGGCGCGAACGTCGGCACCGACCAGATTGCGGTCGCCTTCGTCTACAAACCGGCGAACGTGGTCCCGGTCGGCGACCTGGCAATTCTCGACGCCTCGGTCGACCCGACGTTCCGCGACGATCGTAACCGCCCGGCGCTGATTCAGACCTTCGACTATCCGACTTCCGGTGAACGCTTCACCGTTGCCGTGAACCACTTCAAGTCAAAGGGCTCGTCCTGCGACAGCGATGGCGACCCGAACACCGGCGACGGCCAGGGTAACTGCAACCTGATCCGCACGGCGGCCGCGAGCGCGCTGGCCTCGTACCTGGCGACGGACCCGACCGGCAGCGGCGACCCGGACTTCATGATCATCGGCGACCTGAACGCCTACGCACAGGAAGACCCGATCATGGCGTTGAAAGACGCGGGTTACGTCGACCTGCTGGCCGCGTTCAACAGCCCGGACGTCTCCACCTTCGTGTTCAGTGGCGAGACCGGCTACCTCGACTACGCACTGGCAAGTGAATCGATGCTCAGCCAGGTAGCAGACGCTGCTCCGTGGAATCTGAACGCAGACGAGCCGGACGCTTTCGATTACAACGAAGACTTCGACGATCTGAACAACATCCCGCTGTGGTACCGGCCAACGCCGTATCGATCCTCAGACCATGACCCGGTCATCGTCGGCCTGGATCTCGAGGATTCGTCGGCACCGGTGGTCAGCTGCAACGTGCCGGCGGCGATCGTGCCCTGGAAGCGCGTGTCGTTCACGGCCACCGCCGAGGATGACAAGGACCCGGCGCCTTCGGTTGAAGTTGGCCAGGTGAGCTGCGATCCGGCCTTCGGCCGCGGATGGCGACGGTCCTCCTGTCGCATCAAGACCGAGGGCGACACGGTCACCATCAGGCGCACAGGCTTCGGGTTCGGAAAAGTCAGCTGGACTGCAACGGCAACTGACGCAAGCGGCAACACGAGCTCCGAGCGCTGCAGCGTTAAAGTGACGCCGTTCGCGAAGTTCTTCTAGACGGCGAACGTACTGCACCCCAAGCGGGGCGGTGCTTTAGCGCCGCCCCGAGTTGATCAGCGAACAAGCAAGCACCAACAATTCATGCAATCACGTTGATCGCGAAAATGCGGTACTCGAATATCAGAAGCCGCAGGTCAGGCGAGACAAGTTCTCTCCTTTGGCTATTAATCTAGTGCAATGGGGCTATGGTTGCTTGCAAGAGTTGCCCCGCAATCTGGAGTCCGGCCCCTTGATTAGCGCACTGCTAAACGTCAAGTCTCATCGCAATCCAAGGCCGTCCCGCCTGACACGCCCTGCTTGATTTCTGTTGCCGCCTGAGTCGATATTAGAGGTTTCATGGTGAACGACAGTAGCGCTCGCGCAAAACTTCGAGTTCTGACTGAGGATCGAAGGGCGTTATGTTCTTATGGACTCAAACTTATGGGTGAGTGTTTGTATTTTCAATGCACAGTCGACGATTGCGGCTCGCCGAGCAAATAGCAGAAAAAAGAATGCATATGACGTACAACACTAGGTCATTGATCGGCTAGAGCTCCGGAAACTACAAATGAAAGCGAATATCATTCTGCTGATCTTCAGCACTCTGCTAACTCTTATTGCTGCCGAAGTACTTCTACGCGCTGTCGGCTACTATGGAGCCAGAGGTGGCAGAGTCGAGAGCACTATTCTTGTTGACGATCCTATCCTTGATTACAGGTTCCTTCCGAATAGCTCTTACATCAAGAACAACATTGAATTCGCGACCAATTCCCACGGCTGGAGAGACATTGAGCATGTTGTTGATAAGCCGTACCAGACCTGCAGGCTGCTCGTTTTGGGAGACTCCGTGACCTTTGGCTACGGCGTACCAATGGAATCCGCGTACTCTCGCATCCTTGATGAGCAGCTGGCTTCGACCTTAGATTTTGCTATCGAGACTATAACAATCGGCGTATCCGGTGCGAACTTGGAACAGGAGGTCCACCTGCTGGAGTCGGAGGGACTCAGATACGATCCAGACCTGGTAGTCTTGGGCTACGTCCTGAACGACCCTGAAGTTGGCACGAGTCTTCGGGCTGAGATGGCCCAAGGACAAAGCTTCTTCGCCTCAGTCAAGGAGATTGCTCAATACTCCAGCGTCGCAAACCTTATTTACAAGGGTGGTCAACAAGCTTTCTGGATGCTTAGAGTGTACCTTGGCTCGGATGTTGCTGCCGACTACGTGGAAACGGACTACTTCAATGCCTTGCACTCGAATGCCGAAAGCAGGGAGAGGATTGAGGCGTCATTTGATCGTCTGAAGAGTATCGCTGCGTCATCTGATCGGAAGTATTTAGTTGCGATTTTTCCGGTCTTTCATGAACTTGATGATTATGCATGGACATCTATCCACGACTATGTTTCTGACCTGGCGCTAGAGGCAGGCTTGCAAGTTATCGATTTGCTGTCCGCATACGCCGAGTATCCCGCAAGCGAATTGCAAGTGGAAAGCGGCGACCATGTCCATCCAAACGTCTTGGGTCATCAAGTAGCTGCAAACGCGTTGTTTGAAGGACTAATGGAAAGGCGGAGCCTTGAGAGCTGCATTGACGACGGTCTGGAGTAATTGAGTTCGACACTGACAGCGCACCGGGCCCATTAACGACCCTTTAATCTCGCGGGCATACCCGCCCGACTCTGGCGAAAAAGCGTAGCCTATTCAGCTTTGCTCCTGGTTGTGGCGTCACTAGCCGAAATACAGCCTGTTGAGTTCGTAAAATAGACGATCGATACCAAAATCGATACGTAAACACGGTGTACAGCCACACTTGATAACCTAACTTACACGCTCCATATCATCTGAGCCCCAGCGTGGGGCTCGCCAAGCAAGGAGCGAGACCATGTCCAACTTCACCGTACACAGCGCGGCCACCGCCCCCGGCAAATCGGCCGAGCTGCTGAACAACGCCCAGGCCGCTTTCGGCTTCGTACCGAACCTGCTCGGCACTTTCGCCGAAGCCCCGGCCACGCTTGAGGGCTACCTCAACATCGGCCAGCTTTTCGACCAGACGTCCTTCACGCCCACGGAGCGGCAGGTCGTGCTGCTCGCCGTCAGCGCCTACAACGAATGTCACTACTGCGTCGCCGCGCACAGCACCATCGCCGGTATGCAGAAAGTGCCGCGTGAGGTTGTCGACGCGATTCGCGACGGTCGGCCGATTGCCGATGCCCGCCTGGAGGCCCTGCGGCGTTTTGCCACGGCGGTCGTCGAACAGCGTGGCTGGGTAGGCGACGAAGCGATTGCTGACTTCATAGAGGCCGGTTTCGGCCGCCAGCAGGTGCTGGAAGTCGTGCTGGGTGTCGCAATGAAGACCATCAGCAACTACACCAACCACATCGCCGAGACTCCGCTGGACGCGGCGTTTGCCGGCGAGGCCTGGACGAGCGATCAGCGTCAGGCCAGTTAAGTTTCACATCAACCTTAAGGAGATACGTCATGGCAGACACGATTAACGGCGTACGCAACGTCACGGATGCCGACTTCCAGTCGGCGGTACTGAACTCGGAGCAGCCGGTGCTCGTCGACTTCTGGGCGGAGTGGTGCGGCCCCTGTCGCGCCCTCGGACCGGTGATCGAAGAGCTGGCCGGCGACTACGAGGCGGACCTGTCGGTCGTCAAGGTCAACGTCGATGACAGCCCGGCGACGGCCGCCGCGTTCGGTGTCCGCAGCATACCAACCGTCGTGCTGTT
>CAZFVT010000131.1:0-8527 GCA_964522355.1 uncultured Woeseiaceae bacterium
AAGCCCCATATCCGCCATTTCGTCCGCCAGAAACTTGCGGGCGGCAGCATCTCCACGACTCCCGGGGCCCCGTCCTTCGTATTTGTCATCCGAGATTTCAATGACGTACTCACGCATGACGTCGGCGGTTATCTCTTCGATAGCCGTAGTTGCCGATACGCCGGTTGGCGCCGGGACAGTGATGACAGTGGTCTCGCCCGGGTCTTCACCACAGGCAACGAGGCACGCAGCAATAACGCCGAGCGTGCTCAGGAATCGTCGTGAATTCATTGGCTATCCTGGGTTTCGCGTTCGGATCAGGCGAAAACTTCGTTCAAAAACATCCACATGGAGTCCCAGGCGCGACGTTCCACCACCGGATCGAACAGCATGCCGCCGTCGGCGTCCGCGGCCGCGGGATTGGTGAACGCATGCACGGCATTGCCGTAAGCGTTGAGCTGCCAATCCGCCTCCATGGCCGCCATTTCCTCAGTGAAGGTCATGACGTTCTCGGGCGTTGCAAGAGGGTCTTTCCAGCCGTGCAGCGCCAACACTTTGGCAGCCATTCGGTTGCCTTCCGTATTCCCTGGCGGATGAAGCAGCCCATGGAAACTGACGATCCCGCGCAGATCGGCGCCGGTACGCGCGAGGTCGAGCACGCACAGCCCGCCAAAACAGAAGCCGATAGCGGCCGTCTTGTCCGCATCGACGTGTGGCAGATTTCGAAGCTGGTCGAGGGCCAGGGCCATGCGCTCCTGCAGCAGCGGCCGGTTGCTGACGATCGGCGTCATCAGCGCCTCGTTCTCCTCGGGCGAGTTGCCTCTCACGCCCTTGCCGTACATATCGAGTGCGAAACCGACGTAGCCCAGCTCAGCCAATCGCTCCGCCTTGCGATCCTCAAACTCGCCACGGCCACCCCAGGCATGTGACACGAGCACACCGGGACGTGGGCCGCTTTCCGCTTCATCCCATGCGACATGCGCCTCCAGGGTTACGTCGCCGTGCTGGTACTCGATCTGTTCGACATGGATGCTCATGAAATACCTCGCTGCTCGAAGTCAGTAATATCCTCAATCGAAGGCTCGCCGTAAAGTCCGGAATCCGCGGCCAGCGTCCGGATACGGCAGGATGAGTTGCCCTTGATCAGGGAGATTCGAGGGAGGCGCCGACGGTATCGAGCGCGACGCCGGAGGTCACGGTGGCATGACCAAACCTCGCAAGCCATGATGCTGCGTCGTCATGCGCCGCGTTGATTTCCGAGTCGCTGAGATTGAGCGCCGCTTTCTGCCGGTTCTCATCGGCCATAGCGTTGCCGAGCTCGGCGGCTACGAAGAACCATTTGTAGGCCTCAACAGCACTTTTGCGGACGCCTTGACCGCTGAAGTACATGGCACCGAGATTGTTTTGCGCGATCGGATTTCCCTGCTCGGCCGAAAGGGTATACCAGTAAACGGCAGCATCGTTGTCCTGAGTGACACCCTCGCCAAGGTCAAACATCGCGCCGAGATTGTTTTGCGCATCGGCGTCGCCCTGCAGCGCCGCTTTTCGGTACCAGCTGGCGGCTTCGATGTTGTCTTCTGCCACCCCGAGCCCGGTATCAAACAGAATGCCGACGGCGTACTGGGCGGCTGCCGAACCGCTGTCGGCTGCCATTCGGTACCAGCGCATTGCCTCCGCGAGATCGGCCGCGATGCCCTCTCCGCCTTCGTACATGATGCCGAGGTTAATCTGTGATCCCACGTGCCCCTGGGTTGCTGCCTGCTGATACCAGTAAAGGGCCTCAACGTTGTTTTCCGGGATACCCTCGCCGGCGTCCAGCATCACGGCGAGGTTGAATTGCGCGCTGCGATGGCCAAGACGCGCTGCCTTCCTGTACCAGTGCGCCGCCTCGGCGTCCGCTACCGGCATACCGTCGCCTTCATCGAGCATGACGGCCATCGCGTACTGCGCATCGGCATCACCACCGGCGGCCGCCTTTCGATACCAATCGAAGGCTTCTACGTTATCTTCTTCGACGCCGATGCCCCTGTCGTAGGCAAAACCGATGTTGTACTGCGCCGCCGTATAGCCGAGGTCCGCGCTTCGCCGGTACCAGTAGAGCGATTGCTCGTGATTGACGGCAACGCCTTCTCCGTTGCCGTACATGACGCCGAGATTGAACTGGGATTCTTCGTCCGCCTGGAGTGCCGCAAGCCGGTACCAGCGTACCGCCTCGGCATTGTTTTCCGGCACGCCGTCGCCGTAGTCGTAGATGCTGGCAAGGTTGAATTGAGCGTAGACGTTGCCTGACTCGGCGGCTTGTTCGTACCAGCGGATCGCTGCTCTCTTGTCTTCCTGGACACCGAGTCCGTGATCGAAGATGACGCCGACGTTGTACATGGCCGCCAGGTCCCCGGACTCGGCGAGCGGCAGCCAGATTTCCAGGGCGGAGCCATAGTCGCCGTCCTTGTAGGCGGACATGCCCTCGTTGAAATCCCCCCGGGATGGTGCCGAAAAGACCAGCAGCGCACAGGCCAGGACGTGCCCGTATCGGGGTAGGACGGTTTTTTCCATGTCGCGAAAGCCGCGTAACGCCAAGCGGACTACGAGCGTACTAACGCGAAATCCCTGCAACTATGAACCAGTCGACAGTCCCCGCAGCAGCGCGATTATGTCTAATCAGCGCCAGCGTGATGCCTTTCGCCGAAAACCGGCCCACGCGGCCGGTTGGGCAATGAATCAGGTGAGAAACGGCTCGTCGCGATTGAGCGGTCGCCGGGCAATCACCTGCACGTTGCCAATAACGCGCTCCAGGAAACCACCTTCGCAATAGCAGAGGTAGTACTCCCACAGCCGGATGAATTCCTGGCTGTAGCCCTGCCGGGTAATGTCCTCAATCTTCTCTGAGAAGCGCTCATGCCATCGCTTGAGGGTGGTCGCATAGTGAGGGCCGATATCCTCGACGTGGGTCAGCCGCAAATCGGTGTTCTCAGTGAGCGATTGCGTCATCGACGTCAGGGATGGCAGGCAGCCACCCGGAAAGATGTAGCGCTGGATGAAATCGACGGAGTTCTTGGCCTTCTCATAGCGCTGATCGGCGATGGTTATCGTCTGCAGCGCCATGAGGCCGTCGGGTTTCAGCAGGTCCCGGCACTTCTCGAAAAACGTACCGTGGAAGCGGTGCCCAACGGCCTCGAACATCTCAACCGAGACGATCTTGTCGTAATGGCCGTCAAGGTCGCGATAATCCTGCATGAGCAGGGTAATGCGATCCTCCAGTCCGGCTTCCTGAATCCGTGCCTTTGCGTAGTCATGCTGTTCGCGGGAAATTGTCGTCGTCGTGACCCGGCAGCCATAGTGCGTTGCAGCGTATATGGCCAGTCCGCCCCAACCCGTGCCTATCTCCAACAGGTGATCGTCCGCTGTCAGGGACAGCTTCCGGCACAGTCGCTCGAGCTTGGCTTCCTGGGCCGCATCGAGGCTCAGGTCCGGCGCTTCGAAGATCGCGGAGGAATACTGCATCCGTTCATCCAGCCACAGCTCGAAGAAATCATTGCCGAGGTCGTAGTGCGCGGAGATGTTCCTCCGGCTGCCCCGCTGTGTGTTTCGATTCAGCCAGTGAAACGCTCGCTGAAGCGGACGAGTGAGCCGCGCCGAACCGGACTCCATGTTCTCGAGTGCGCCGCGGTTTCTCGCAAGCACACGCACCACGTTCGTTATCGAATCCGACTGCCAGTAGCCCCGGAAATAGGCCTCGCCGCCCCCGATTGCACCGCCAAAAGCCACTTCGCTGTAGAACTGCGGATCCAGGATCGAGATCGCTGCACACAGCGGCGACTCGCGGTCACCGAAGCGAAATTCATCGCCGCCTTCGCGCAGAATCAGGCAGCCATCTTCAATGGCTTCCAGGCGTCGGTGAACGGCACCGCGCGCCAGCGCAGCAAGCCGAGAGGGTTTTGGCGTTCCGGTGAGGAAATCATCAGAGGCAATCGAGACGTTTTTCATGAGTTCTTCTTATTTTGCTGTAGCGGCTGTGCGCTTGGATGGATGGGGGTAAAAGGGACAGCGCTTGAGCCAGAGGCGCAGCGCCTGCCAATAGATTCCAGCGACGACTTTTCCCGTCATAAACGGATACTGAATCAGGACGCGTGCCAGCGATCCCGTCGTGATCTCCGTACGATGCAGATCCATTGCGGCGTCGAAAACGCGTCGATCATCCTTGGCAATGGCCATAAAGACCTTCAGGGCATCGCCGGGCTGGGTGAATGACCAGTCGTAGTCGATATCCATGTCAATAAACGGCGAAACGTGCATAACCTTCTCAGGCGTGAAACGCAGCGCTTTGCCGTTGATGTGGCTCTGGTCGACGGGCAGTACGTAGCACTGCTGTTCTCCCCAGGGTGTGTTCGTCACTTCCGCAACGACGGTTTCCAGTACCTCGCCCGTCGCGTCAAAGCAGTAGTAGAAGCTGACCGGGTTCTGGCAGTAGCCGAAGTAACTGAGGTGCGTCAGCAGGCGGACAGGACCGGCGGGCGCCTTGCCTGTCTCACGTTGTACCAGCTGCCGGATTGAATCCTTGAGCGGTACGTTGCGGTCACCGGTGTGGTCGGACCGTCGGAAACGGGCCGGCGCCCAGCGCTTGACCGACCAGAACCAGCGACCGTCAAACAGGGACGGCAGCTCGTCGAGGTCCAGGTACATGTAGAAGACCCGGTAGCGAAAGCGGTGCTCGACCGGGGCGCTTCGGCTGTGCCTAACCTGCCCTTCGAATATGCAACTCCGCACGTTGCAACTCCTCGTTGAAGTGCCTCAGCGCTTCCATCGCGCTGAATACACCGTCCTCGTGGAATCCGTTCCGCCAGTACGCGCCGCAGTAGGACGTCATGTTTCCCGTATTCAATTCCTTTTGTCGAGCCTGCGCTGCCACAGAGTCGAGATTGAATACCGGATGCTCATATTCGACCGTGTAGAGCACCTTCGATGGATCGATGGCCGCCGTGTTGTTGAGGGTCACCGAGTATTGCCGCCGGGCGTCTAGCCCCTGGAGCATGTTCATATTGTAAGTCACGGAGACCAGGTCGTGAGCACCGCGCGGCAAATGATAATTCCATGCCGCCCATGCACGCTGCCGCTCCGGCAGCAGGCTTACGTCCGTGTGCAGGACCGCCTCGTTGGACTGGTACGGTATCGCGCCCAGCACCTCGCGTTCCGCTGCCGTCGGATCGGCGAGTAACGCCATCGCCTGGTCTGAATGACAGGCGATGAAGACGTGATCGAAACTCTCCGGTGGCGCGCCGGCTGCCTTGACCTGAACGTGATCACCCATCCGGCTGACCGACTGCACCTGCGCGTTCAGGCGTATGCGATCACGATGACCGGCCACGAGCTTCTTGACGTACTCACGCGATCCGCCTTCTATGGTGTACCACTGCGGTCGGTCCTTGAGCTGCAGCAGTCCGTGGTTGTGAAAGAAGCGCACGAGGAAACCCAGCGGCATATCGAGCGCCTGCGCCGGCTCGGCAGACCAGATGGCGGCCATCATGGGTACCAGGTAGTCGCGACGGAACGCCGGCGAATATCCTTCCTCCTCCAGGTAGTCGCCAATCGTGCGGTCATCGGGCGTTTCGCTTGCAAGTTCCGTCGCCTGCTCATTGAAGCGCAGGATGTCGCGGATCATGCGAATGAAGCGAGGCTTAAGCAGGTTGCGTCGCTGGGCAAACAAGCCGTTAAGCGATGATCCGTTGTATTCCAGCCCGATTGCAGGATTCTGCACCGAGAAGCTCATCCCGCTCTTGCGCGCCGGCTGCCCGATTTCCTCGAGCAGCGCAATGAAGTTTGGATAGGTTCGATCGTTGAAAACAATGAAGCCAGTATCAACGGCAAACGTCCGGTCGCCCTCCTCAACGTCAACGGTGTTGGTGTGTCCACCGACGTATCCGTTGGCCTCGAACACGGTAATCTCATGTTCGCGAGCAAGCCGGTTGGCTACGACGTTGCCGGCGATGCCGGTGCCGATAATCGCTATTTTCATTCGCTAAACCCTGGCTCGACCTTTCTTGTTCTTACCTGCGCCGGCGCTACCAGCTCTGAGGCACCTTCTGCAGCTTGGCGGTGTCGTAACCCATATCCGCGATTCGTTGCACAATCGCATCATACTCCTGGTCCGGAATTGACGGCTCGCGAGCCATTACCCAGACGAAGTCGCGCTTGTTCCGACCAATGACGGTCTGCTGGTAGCCATCGTCAAGATAGACTACGCGATAGTCCGCTTTGATGGGCCAGATAAAGCGCATTCCCCATACGGCGTTCGACGGGTCATCACGCAGAAAGCCCTTGGGGTTGAACTCCTTGAGTTCTCCGTCAAAACCACCCTTGCGAAACGAAAACGTCGTGTTGATAGTGCCGTCTTCGTTGCGCTCATAGGTTTCAACCGCGTTGTACGCGTCTTTTTCGAGAAAGGTCGGTATGTTCGCAATGACATACCACTTCCCCATGAATCGATCGAGGTCGACGTGGTCGACGGGTGCCAGCTCCGGCTGGCTGCTGCATCCTGCTGCTGCCAGTGTCATAACAATCAATATCCTTTTGAAGTAATCATGCATTTTCGTTCTCTCTTTCATACCGAATGACCCGGTCGCTTTCGGTCAGGGACTCCAACGCAATCCATTGCCGGGTTCCCTTGGCGTACCAAAGATCAATTCGTAAATTCTTACCGGTGATTCGGTAGGCGTCCGCCTCTACGGACACGCCATCGAGGAGCAGCTCCTGCTCGCCCAGTCGATTGACCGAGACATCGAGGTACTCACCGGTCTGTGGGTTTAACAGGCTCGTCTGCTCGAGGATTCGCGGATCCCAGTAAGCGAAATTCATAACACAGGCCGGCAAGGCGGTCTCGGAGCTGCCGCTGTCAACCAGGAACTGGTTGCCGCTGCGCTTGCCGATGACGGATACGGCCTCACCGTTTGCATCCGTATTCGATTCCAGCGACTCGAGGCAGCCGCCATCCCAGGTCGACCTGAGTGAATGCCGGTAACGATAGGCGTTGATAAAGAAGATCTTGACGTCAAATTCCGCCCGGGTCTCGACGACTCGACGTTGACCAACCTGCGCCACATCGTAATAGTGGAAGCCGATGGTCTTGCCATCGAGCAGCACGCGAAAGCGCCACTGGTCCTCGGACTGACCGACATCGCTCAGGTCCTCGGTGTTTTCGGCAAACGTCGGCGCGGAAGCGGACGCAATCAACGCCGCCAAAGCCAGCACGCTGCAGCGCCCCATTCGTCGTCTCAGGCGACTCACGACGGATGCTCCGCATTCAGACGGCGGCGGGCCGGCACGCCAGGAATGAATGCGTTGGTGTTTCGCACGTAGTCTTCATAGCCGGGCCGCCGCGATGTAATGGTCTTTTCGAGCATCGCCACGCCCGAGACCTTGAGCAGGAGCACGGTCATGATTACCGGGGCGTAAACCGTCCACCATCCGCCGGCGCTGAGCGCGAACAGGTAAAACGCCCACCAGATGCAGGCATCACCAAAATAGTTCGGATGCCTCGTGTAGGCCCACAGTCCGCTGTCGAGCACCTTGTCGCTGTTCGACGGGTCCTGCTTGAAACGAGTCAGCTGGTAATCGCCGCCGGCTTCAAAGACGAATCCGACGAGCCAAAGCATGAGAGCCAACGCATCCAGCAGGCCTACCGGCGCATCGCTGGAGACTGCCACCAGCAGTGGCACGGAGATTACCCAGGCCAGAGCGGCCTGCAGACCAAAGACGATCAGCAGACTCTTGATGACGAAATTCGGTTCGTTGTTCGCCCTTATCTGCTGGTAGCGATAATCCTCACCATGCCCCCAGTTTCGAACAGTTATATAGACGCTGAGGCGAGTCGCCCAGACGGCAACCAGGCCGAGTACGACAAGAGCACGAAGCGTGACCGCCTCTGCATGCCAGGCGAACACGCCGGCAGCCAGCAGGAAGAACAGCGACCAGATTGAGTCGACGATGCTGACGTTGCGCTTGAGCGTACCCAGCACCCAGGTCACAGCGCCCATGATCAGCATGAACAGCAGTGCGTAGAGATAGGCAGTGAGCTGGGCTGGCATCAGGACGCTACTCAGTCTACCGCCAGCTGCGCCGTCGCAGCGGGCTTCTCGCCAAATCCGTTGAATCGCTCGGCAAGAATCAGGAGCACCGGCGTTACCGCGCCCCAGGCCACACCCAGGGCGATGATGGCGGCGTTGAAGTCAACGAACTCGATGCCGCCGAGCTTAAATCCCGTGTAGTACGCCAGCGGACCGCCAATCAGGCCGAACAGGGCACCGACAAATTTGCGGGGTTTGAGCCAGCCCAGAGAAACGTTAAGAGTCGTTGCGAACAGCATCCACATGGCGACGATCCAGTAGGGTGCAGCATTGTCGACAATCGACCCCGCCGGATACGACACCCAGCCGGCGGCTACGAGGACGCTATCGGTAATCGCACCGATCAGACCGCAGGCCAGGATCAATGCCAGCTCCTGACGCGGCTCACGGGCGATGCGCAGATGGAGCGCGATCACCGCTGCAATGACCAG
>CAZFVT010000132.1:0-8277 GCA_964522355.1 uncultured Woeseiaceae bacterium
CGCCTTCGAGTTCTTTGACAAGATGACGGTGCCGTATTTCTGTTTTCATGACCGCGACCTGGCGCCGGAGGGCAATAGCGTCGAGGAGAGCGAGAAAAACCTGCAGCGCCTGGTGGGTCGCGTCAAAGCGCGACAGGAGGAAACCGGCATCCGTTTGCTCTGGGGCACCGCAAACATGTTCTCGCACCCCCGTTACATGAACGGCGCATCGACCAACCCGAACTTTGACGTTGTGGCGCACGCCGGAGCCCAGGTTAAGGCAGCGCTGGAAGCGACCGTCGAGCTTGGCGGCGAAAACTACGTGTTCTGGGGCGGTCGCGAAGGATATTCGACGCTGTTCAACACCGATACGGCACGCGAGCAGGAGAACATGGCGAGGTTCCTGGGTATGGCGCGCGACTATGGGCGCTCGATCGGCTTCAAGGGCACCTTCCTGATCGAACCCAAGCCGATGGAGCCGATGTATCACCAGTACGATGCTGACGCCCAGACCGTTATCGGCTTCCTTCGGCACTTCGGGCTGGCGGATGACTTCAAGGTCAACGTAGAGGCCAACCACGCCACGCTTGCGGGTCATTCCTTCGCTCACGAGCTCAGGATGTGCACAGACGCCGGAATGCTGGGTTCGATCGACGCCAACCGCGGCAACCCACAGAACGGCTGGGACACGGATCAGTTCCCGTCCGACCTCTACGACACGGTTCATGCCATGCTCATCGTCCTCGAAGACGGTGGCTTCAAAACCGGTGGGCTGAACTTTGATGCCAAAGTCAGGCGCGAATCGACGGACCTTGAGGACATGTTCATCGCACACATCGGCGGTATGGACTCCTTCGCGCGTGGACTGCTCATTGCCCATGAAATCCTCGAGAACTCCTCGCTGGGTGAATCCCGTCGCGAGCGCTACGCCAGCTTTGGCGATGGCCAGGGCCAGGCATTTACCGAGGGCGGCCTGTCTCTTGAGGATCTCCGCGATCATGCCGCCAAACACGGCGAGCCGCAGCAGATCAGCGGTCGACAGGAGTGGGTCGAGAACCTGATTAATGACTGCGTGTTCCGGGCCAGGCCCTGACGGTTCCATGAGCGGGCATCCTGCCTATGAAACGATAACGGCTGATCACCTGAAAGGCCGGGTCCTGCAGAACAGCCGCGGTGACCGGGTCACCCTGCTCAATCTCGGCGCACGACTGGCGAGCGTCGAACTTCAGCTGGCGGACGGTCCGCGCAACCTGATCGTTGGTTACGACAATGTGGCGGACTATCTGGACGATCCGTATTACATGGGTGCGACCGTCGGGCGGTATTGCAATCGGATAGCCGCGGCGCGCTTCTCACTCGGCGGCATCGAATACCAGCTGGATGCCAACGAAGGACAGAATCACCTGCACGGCGGAGCGGGTGGCTTTCATAACAAGCTTTGGTCCATGGATTCGGACGTCCCGAGCGATGTCGCGCGGTTCCGCGTGCGCTCGCCGGACGGCGATCAGGGCTATCCGGGCATGCTCGAAGCCAGCGTTACCTACCGCTGGACGGACGACCGCGTGCTGGTCATCGAGTTGGAGGCGGAAACCGACGAGCCGACCCACGTCAATATGACCAATCACGCCTACTTCAATCTTGCGGCCGGCGAGGGCGACATACTCGGCCACCGACTGCGGGTCGATAGCGGGCAGATTCTCGAGGTCAACGACGAACTGTTGCCGACCGGTGGCTATCGGGACGTCAACGGTTCTGCGCTGGATTTGCGCGAGCCTGCCGTGCTGGGCGAAGTTATCGAGGCGCAGGAACCGCTACTGGTGCGCACGGGTGGCATAGACTTCAACTACGTACTGGGCAAGTCCGACGCAGTAGCCGAGCTCGAAAGCCCGAACGGTGACCTTCGTTTGCGCATGACGACGACATGTCCGGGATTACAGGTATATACCGGACAGATGCTCGGTTCGCCGTTCGCAGCCTATCGCGCCCTGTGCCTCGAGCCCCAGCATTACCCGGATACGCCCAACCAGGCCCATTTTCCTCAGACGTTGCTATCGCCGGGCGAGCGCTATTCACAGGTGACGCACTACCAGTTCATAGCATCGAATTGATGATCGAGTTGCGATTGGACGAGTCGACACCCCGCCCGATAATGAGCAACCGCAGTATCAGTCGCCTGACTCGCCTTCCCCCGGAATCGATATCAACTATCATGTTGTGAGACGCAGCAGATGACGATCACCAACTGTCCCCATAGGCCCCAATATGAAACCTGAACACAAGTTGCTGGCAGCGATAGGCACGGGTCTCGTTATGCTCGCAATGACGGCATCAGCCGCGGAGGAAGTGGACCTGATGATCACTAATGGCATGGTGTTGACGATGAACCAGGAAAAGGTGGTTCACGACAACGGTACCGTGGTGATCAAGAACAACAGGATCCTCGCCGTTGGTGACGCGTCTCTGGCGGACGACTACCAGGCTGATGCGGTAATCGACGCCGATGGCGACATTGTCATGCCGGGCCTGATTAACACCCACACGCATGTATCAATGACAGTGTTTCGCTCGCTGGCTGACGACGTGCCTGACCGACTGCATCGCTACATATTCCCGCTGGAGGCCAAGCTGGTTTCCCGGGACATGGTGCGCATCGGCGCCAACCTGGGCAACGTTGAAATGGTAAAGGGTGGGGTCACCACCTATGCGGACATGTACTACTTCGAAGATGAGGTGGCCAAAACGGTTGACGCAATTGGCATGCGCGCCGTGCTGGGCGAGTCGGTGATCAAGTTCCCGGTTGCAGATGCAGCAAACGCCGAGGAGGGCATCGCCTACGCACTGCGATTCATTGATGAATATCGGGATCACCCGCGAATCACACCCGCATTTGCACCACACGCACCCTATACGAATACCACTGAAATTCTTAAGAAAGTCGCGGACTTATCCCTCCAGAACGACGTTCCGGTGCTGATCCATCTCGCGGAATCCGACCGTGAAGTGGTGGACATCGCCGAGCGGTCGGAAGGGCTTTCACCGGTGGGTTACATGGCCGCGATCGGCGCGCTTAACGAGAACCTGGTGGGCGCGCACATGATACTCGTTGATGATTCCGACATTGAACTGGTTAAACGATCCGGTATGGGTGTCGCTCACAACATGAGCGCAAACATCAAGTCTGCCAAAGGCGTATCGCCTGCTCTCAAGATGTACGACCAGGGTATTCGGATCGGCCTGGGCACCGATGGTCCCATGTCCGGCAATACGCTGAGCACCATCGACGAGCTGAACCAGGTCGCCAAGGTGCACAAGCTGGTCAGTAAGGATCGGGCGGCGATGCCGCCTCTAAAGGTCGTGGATATGGCGACTATGGGCGCAGCCAGGGCGCTGCACATGGAAGACGAGATTGGGTCCCTGGAAGCCGGGAAGCTGGCTGACATCATCGTCATCGATACCAAAGCGCCTAACATGGTGCCGGTGTATAACCCTTACTCGGCGCTGGTTTATTCTGCCAACTCGGCCAACGTTCGCCACTCGGTCGTTGGCGGTAAGCTGATTATGAAAGACAGGCAGCTGCTGACGGTCGACGAAGACCGAATTCGGGGAGAGGCATTGGCCTTTACGGAAATCGTCCGCAAGGCGGTCGTCGAGTCAGGAGAAATGATCCAGTAGGGTCGCGGTGTTTTTTATGGATATGAAGCAAAGACTGCAGCAGTGGAACAAGGACAAGTGGGAATCCAAGAACCGCGCGATGTACGAACACTACGAGGAGAACCGGTGGCCCTGGTTCAACGAGGAGCTCGACCCGGACATCGAAGACTTTATCCGTTCCACCGGGTCCGACGCTCTCGACATTCTTGATCTGGGGACCTGCAGCGGTTCGCAGGGTATTGAGCTTGCGAAGCGCGGCCATCGAGTCGTCGGCACCGATATCTCCGAGACCGCGCTCGCGCAGGCGGAGATCGCAGTGGCCCGTGAAGACGGGCTGGAAATGGAATTGCTGATTGATGACATTACCGATTCGGCGCTGGCTGAGAACCAGTTCGACCTGGTGCTCGATCGAGGCTGCTATCACTCGATTTGCACGTTTCATCACTACGAGTACGTGGCGGGCATTCAGCGAATCCTGAAACCGGGCGGGATACTGCTACTTAAGACGATGAGCAGCGACGAGCAACGCTTCGTCGCGTACGACAAGATCGGCGGCAAGTCTATTCAGATGCCCTATCACTTTACCCGTGAGAAGCTCGAGGAACTCATGACGCCGCAGTTCGAGGTGCAGGAGATTCGCGACAGCTTCTTTTACAGCAATGTCGTCAATCCTCCCGCACGCGCGAGGTTCTCCATTCTGCGGAATTTCAGCTAGCCGCTTCCGCCTGGCTATCCGGGTTGGTCCATATTCAGGACGTCGGCCGGGCCGAGTGCTGATTACCGCACTACCCGCCGCGAGATCAGACTCAGGTTTGATTTCTCCCGGCACCGGTTATTGTCGCGACCCTGGGGCACAGCGTCCGGGTCCTGGATCCACGTAGGCGTTGAAGACCGCGAATGTAACCCTACTCCTGAATGTAGTCGTTCTCGTTGCTGTATCGGAGATAGAAGTTGGAGTTAACGATGACGCCGTTTGCTTCCTGGTAGGCCTCCCAGAGCGCCGCCAGCTCCACGACCTTGTCAGGATTTGCGCCCGCGAGATCGTTTTGCTCGCCGATGTCCGCGTCAAGGTTATAGAGCGCCCAGCCGCCCGAACCCCAGGGCTCATCGGTCATGGTCATTTTCCAGTTCCCCTGCCGTACGACCCGTCGGTTCCAGAGTTCGCCGGCATAGACGTAGTCCTCCGGATGTACCGACTCCGACTCGCCCCTGAAGAGAGGCAGCATCGACGTGCCAATCGGCGCAAAGACTTCCCTGCCGTCATATTCACTGCCCGGGTGTTTCGTTTCCGCGAGTTCCAGGAAGGTCGGGAGGATATCCAGAACGCTGGCAAATGCGTCAGACGTCCGGCCGCCAGGGATCAGCGTTGGGTTGCTCGCGATAAACGACGTTGAGATGCCGCCCTCGGCGGGAAAGCCCTTGTGCAGGCTAAACGGCGTGTTGCTGACGTGGGCCCAGCCTGGTCCCTGGATTTCAAAAGAACCAGGTCTGCCGATGTTATCCAGGCTGTTGTCGAAGTCCTCGAGACGAAAGTTCCCGGCCTCACCGAGCATGCCGGGGTCGTTGCCTTCGGCGCCGTTGTCGGAAAAGAACAGGATCACGGTGTTGTCATACAGGCCTTCCTGCTTGAGATGATTGATCAGCCGGCCGATGTTCTCGTCCATGATGTCCACCATCGCGGCGTACACCTGCATTCGCCTGACCTCGCGCTGCTGCATCTCGTCTGAGAGGTCCTCCCAGGCGCTGAACGCCGGATGCAAGGTCGCAGGGGTTGCACCGGGCTTGAGGATGCCAAGCGTGCGCATACGTTCGATTCGGGCCTCCCGGATGTCGCCGTAACCGGAATCGTAAACCCCGTTGTATTTCTCGATGTACTCATCGGGTGCCTGCAGGGGCCAATGCGGCGTGGTGTAGGAGGCCATGGCGAAGAACGGCCTGCCGTCATCCCTGTTGCTGTCGATGTATTCGATGAGCTTGCTGGTTTGCGTGACCGCGGAGTAGTGGTTCTCGGGAAACCCTTCCTGGACCTCACGATCTTCCCGGTAGTAAATCGGGTTGTCGTCGCCGAAAACACCCTTAGGGTCGGCAAAGTGATTCGCGCCGCCTGACATCAGCCAATAGGCTCGCTCAAAACCGCGATCGAGCGGGAAGAGCCCCTCGCTGTACCCCTGCTGCCATTTGCCGGCCATGTAGGTGTGGTAACCGGCGTCCTTGAGCAGCGTCATGAAGGTGACGACCCGTCGGTTCAGATAGGCCTCATACCCGGGCTGTCCGAGCTGTTCCTCGGACGCCATGCCGTTCATCGTACCGAGACCATTGCGGTGGTTATCCGTCCCGGAATACAGCATGCCGCGCGTGGGTGAGCAGGCGGGGCCGACCTTGAAGTTGGTCATGACCAGACCTTCCGCCGCCAGCCGATCGAGGTTAGGCGTGTGGATCTCACTGCCAAACGCACCGATGTCGGAGTAACCCATGTCGTCGGCCACTATCAGCAGGATATTGGGCCTCGTGTCCGCGGTACGTGGGCCGGCCGTTGCTGCGATACCGGGCTCTGTCTCCTGGTTAACCTGGTCACCCGAACCGCAACCGGCGAGAACGGCGACCAACAAGAACAGGGCCGAACGAAGGAGGGTTTCAGGCGTCGATTGCGCCTGGCCGCAATGACGGGCGACAGAACGCTTGCCGGATGGGATGGCCATCAGTTCCCTCGCAGGGTCAGCACTTCGAGATTCGGGTCCGCGAGAATCTCTTCTTCGGTGAACGGCAGGTCGAGCCACTCACCCTTCGCGTAGAGCTCCGTCTGGTCGGCGTAGTGCGTCGAATCGGATTCCGGCGACTGCGAGTAGGTGAGAATGCCGCGCGCATCCGGCGTGCCGTCATCGTTCCAGGTGACGACCTGAATGTAGCTATTGCCGTGAACGATCGGGGTGAAGCCCTTGCCGTCCGTGAAGTCGGTGCGGATGTAGCTGAACATGCCGTGCCTGCCCGGGCCGCCCGGTACCGCGATGCGCTCGCCGTTGCGCTCCGCAAACTGTACGTCGCCCCAGGCGCTGTCGAGGTCGAGCCCGGCATCGGTCAGGCGCTCCTCTGCTGCGGCTAATGACGTGCGGATGGCATCGACGACGGCGGGATTGTTGCGGTCGATGCCTCGCGGCGTGTTCACCGGGTCGTTTGGGTCGAAGGCTACGGCGTAGACCCCATCAATCTGGCGCGCTGTCTCCCAGAACTCCGTCCAGAGCTGCATGCCGCGGCTGTCCACGTTTGCCGTCCGGTCCCATGCGCGCAGGACGCTGCAGCTCTCTTCGAGCCCGGCATCGCCGTCGCAAATTGCGAGCACGTCGTCGAGCAAAAGCTCGGCGGCAAAGTGCCGGTGGCTGAACAGAAGTGCCTGGATATCATCGGCCTTGAGCTTGCCATCAGCTTCGAGACGCTCGTTCAAGAACGTCAAACCCGCTCGCGTTCGAAGGGTTCGTGCCGTTCGTTCCGGCCCAATGGTCGGCAGGTAGCCTTCCAGCGGTTCATCGGGGTTCGACAGCCAGTAGCTGTCGTTGGAATTGGTGAAGTAACGCGTGCTCGTCGCCCGTGGCATGTCCTCGGCCGGCAGGTTGCCGGCCACCGTGCTTCGCGGGTCGTTCCGCCAGTCACAGTCCGGCTCGGAGCCCTGCAGCACGATCAGGCTCGCCGGCAGGCCGGGAATACTCCGTCGGCAGTTCTGCAGGATCTCAGTGGTGAGATGCGGCGTTGCGGAGATGTCTGCATAGAACGCGTTGCCGCCGCGGTCTGCCGCAATCGTGTTGACGAAGTACACGCCCTGCTTGCTGATCGCCGACTCGATTTCGGCCACCGAGGTTGCCTTGTGCAGGGCTTCGTAGGTGTCGAAGGTCATGTCATTCATAAGGATGGCATCCCGAACGGCGAAAGCGCGAGACTCGGTCCAGGGCAGTCCTTCGCTGGCGACAATCGGCCCGTGGTGGGTCATGTAAACCACGCCCGTTTCGTCGCCGTCGGCCGTGGGTACCGCGACCTCGATCCGTTCGATGTCACGAAACTCCTCGCCGTAGCGGTACTGCATGGCGTCGTCTGGATTCAGCTCCAGCTCGAACAAGGTCAGGCGGAGCGCCGTCGATACCGTGTGAGTCCAGGCGACGTCGCGATTGAAGCCGATGGCAATGAAGTTGCCGGACAGGAGGCTCGCGCCCATGGTGTCGAGCTCACCCGGGATTGTCGTGTGGATCATGTGGAAGCGAGCAGGTCCGTGCCACGGGTAATGCGGGTTGCCAAACAGAATGCCCTTGCCCGATTCGGTGAGGTCGCTGCCAAGCGCAATCGCGTTGCTGCCGAGGCCACGATCCAGCTCATAGTCGAATTGCAGGTCGGCAACCGGCTCGCCGGGCAGCGCTGCCCCTGCAATGCCGGCCGTGAAATTGCCGATGCCGTATCGAATCCCGAAGGCGATGAACATGCGTCCGAGTTCCAGCGCGGTTACGGGCCGCACCCAGTCTGCGTCGGCGCAGGACGCCGGCAGCGCGTTGCCGTTGTCCGCGAGATAGCGGTTGTAGCCGGCAACGAAGCCTGCGCTGTAGTCGCGCATGTTTGCCGACATGGCCGCGCCGTTCTGCTGCACCCTTTCCGGCGTGATGAGGGCGG
>CAZFVT010000132.1:8287-8522 GCA_964522355.1 uncultured Woeseiaceae bacterium
CGCTGGCCAGGTTCTCCGGCGTCGTGCCGAAGTCAGCGGACAGCCTGCCGTTGGCCCGCGATACTTCGCGCGCAAAGACGCAGATGCCGTCGCGGGCGGTCGCATAGGCAAACCCGTAGCCCAGGCTGCCCCAGTCGTCCGCCTTCACATGCGGAATGCCGAAGCTGGTCCAGCGAATGTCGACCTGGTAGCGGTCTGCGGGTGTGGGTGCAGTTACGGGTTCCGGATCAGGCGT
>CAZFVT010000133.1:0-8485 GCA_964522355.1 uncultured Woeseiaceae bacterium
GAGCAGCGGTAGCGGTGATACCGGGTGCCGGGGAGGGGCTGGCGCGGGCCACTTTTTTCAGATCGCCTGATCCCCATGGCGGCCGCTTGTGCCGAAGTTCGCTTCGGTTACACTCTGAAAGAGCACAGACGGCGCACATTAGGCCGTTCACCGTCGGAGATCCCGCCTTACATGAGTTACCTCGTTCTTGCACGCAAGTGGCGACCGCGAAAGTTTGCCGAGATCGTCGGCCAGGAACACGTCGTAAAAGCCCTGACCAATGCGCTGGAGAGCGGTCGACTGCATCACGCCTACCTGTTCGCGGGAACGCGCGGCGTCGGCAAGACGACGATTGCGCGAATTCTCGCCAAGGCGCTGAACTGTGAAACGGGAATGACGGCCGAGCCCTGCGGCGAGTGCGGTGCCTGTCGCGACATCGACGATGGCCGGTTCGTTGACCTCATCGAGGTGGATGCGGCGTCGAAAACCAAGGTTGACGATACCCGGGAGCTGCTCGATAACGTGCAGTTCGCGCCCTCCGGAGGGCGATTCAAGGTCTACCTCATCGACGAGGTGCACATGCTGACGAAGCACTCCTTCAACGCTCTGCTAAAGACGCTGGAGGAGCCGCCACCGCACGTGAAGTTCCTGCTCGCCACCACCGATCCGCAGAAGCTGCCGGTTACGGTGCTCTCACGCTGTCTGCAGTTCAACCTGAAGCGCCTGACACCGAGACTCATTCGGGACCGGCTGGAGTTTATCTGCAAGGAAGAGGGGGTTCCTGCGGAAGCGTCGGCGCTGGCGCTTATTGCGCGCGCAGCCGACGGCAGCGTACGCGACGCGCTTAGCCTGCTCGATCAGGCCATTGCCTACTGCGGCGGTGAGGTGAGCGAAGCGCAGACGCGCGAAATGCTGGGCACGATTGACCGCCAGCACGTCTCGCGCCTGCTGGGGCTGCTGGCGGAAGCCGATGCTGCCGGCATCATGAACGCCATCGCCGAGATAGATGAGCAATTTCCGGACTACGGGCAGTTCCTTGACGACCTCGCGCGTATCCTTCAACGGGTCGCCGTGTTCCAGGTCGTCGGCCGGAACGACAGCGACGAGGAGCTGTCCGGCGACGACCTTGCCCGCTTCGCCGAGTCGATACCGGCCGAGGACCTGCAGCTTTTCTACCAGATTGCCGTTGCCGGTCGACGCGATCTCAAGCTGGCGCCCGATCCACGCAGTGGCTTCGAAATGACCTTGTTGCGCATGCTCGCTTTCCAGCCGGGCAGCAGCAGCCAGGCCGGGAGCGACGCATCGGGATCCGGCCGCTCGGCAAAACCGGTTCCCACGCGCGCCGCAGGTTCGCCGACGGCATCCGCCTCGACCGCCGCCAGCGCCAGGCCCGAAGCGTCGCCTGGCGCCGATGAGTCAAGCGATTCGGCAACCTGGAACGATCCGGACTGGGCTGCACTGGTTCCGGAGCTTCGTCTTAAAGGCGCCTGTCTGCTGCTGGCCAGCAACTGCAGCTTGATGGGCCGCGACGGTACAACAGTGCAGCTGGGTCTCGACAAGAACGCGGAGTCCTACCTCACGCGGGCGCGCCAGGACGCGCTGCAGGAATCCCTGTCAAATTACTTTGCGGAGCCATTGAAGCTCGACATCGTTGTCGGCGGAAGCGGTGGCGAGACCCTCATGCAGCAAAAGGCGCGCCTCGAGGACGAGGACCTGAAGGCCGCCCGTGAGTCGCTCGAGGCAGACCCCAACGTTAAATCGCTTATGGACGTATTCGGCGCAACGCTGAACTCTGATTCCGTTCGTATTGTCGATAAACCCTAGATGAGTCATGTGGCGCGCGCGGGAATCAACTTCAGCGGTGTGGCGTCCTATCCGGTAAACAGGAGTAGTAAATGAAAGGTGGCATTGGTCAGCTCATGAAGCAGGCCCAGCAAATGCAGGCAGATATGCAGAAGGCCCAGGAGGAAATGGCCAATCTGACGGTCACTGGCGAGTCCGGTGCCGGGATGGTCAAAATTACGCTGACCTGCAAGCACGAAATGCGCGGCATAGAAATTGACGATGCCGCTCTGGGCGACGACAAGGAAATGCTGGAAGACCTCATCACGGCCGCTTTCAACGATGCGACGCGAAAGGTTGAAGAAACCGTGCAGGAACGTTTCTCCGGCATGACGGCCGGGCTCAATCTGCCGGCCGGCCTCAAGCTGCCGTTCTAGGTCTTCCAGAGGGGCGCGGATGGCCTTTTCACCGCTTTTGGTGCGGCTGATCGACAGCCTGCGCTGCATGCCGGGCGTCGGCCGCAAGTCGGCGCAGCGTATTGCATTTCACCTGCTTGAGCGCGACCGTGGCGGCGCCGGCGAGCTGTCACGCGCACTGGCCGACGCGGTTGAGGGTATTGGTAACTGTCGTCGCTGCCGCATGCTCACCGAACACGAGGTCTGCGACATTTGCTCGGACAGTGCCCGCGATGCGACGACGCTGTGTGTCGTCGAGTCGCCGGCTGACGTGATGGCGCTTGAAGACGCGACGGGCTATCGCGGCCAGTACTTCGTGCTGATGGGGCATCTGTCGCCGCTTGACGGCATCGGGCCGGAGGAGTTGGGCATAGACCTCCTCGAACAGCGCCTCGGTGACGACGAGGTCAGTGAGCTGATCATCGCGACCAACCCCACCGTAGAGGGCGATGCGACCGCCCATTTGCTGGCGGACATAGCCAGTCGTCATCAGGTAACCCCGAGCCGGATTGCGCATGGTGTGCCGCTAGGTGGTGAGTTGGAGTACGTAGACGGCGGCACGTTGTCGCATGCGTTCTTCGGTCGGCGTACGATCGACTAGTCAAAGCCCTGTGACGACGGGGCGTTGCAAGATAAGGAGAAGTGGGTGAGCGATAACGACTGCCTGTTCTGCGGCATTGTGAGAGGAGATATCCCGGCGGATATCGTGTACGAGGACGAACATACACTCGCGTTCCGGGACATTAACCCGCAGGCACCGCTACACGTGCTGGTAATTCCCCGCAGACGAATTCCCACCATAAATGACCTTGAGCCGGGTGATGCAGAGATCGTCGGCCGTCTGTTCCTTGCTGCCAAGAAAATCGCGGCCGCTGAGGGATACGCGGAGGATGGCTATCGCGTCGTCATGAACTGTAATGAAGCCGCAGGGCAGACGGTGTTTCACATACATCTGCATGTTCTGGCCGGGCGCAATCTTGGCTGGCCGCCAGGCTAGCTGTTCCGGCCCCTCAGCTGTGGCGACTGGAAAACTGCTCCGTTAGCCGCAGCAGACGCTTATAGCTCTCATAGCGCCGCGCGGCAATCCTGCCCGATTCCACAGCCTCTTTCACGGCACAGCCAGGCTCGCGGAGGTGGCGACAGTTGGCATAGCGACAATGCTGTCCCGCCGCCTCGATTTCGCGGAATCCGGCAACGGTCTGCTCGGGCGCCTCAATGGCCGGCGCAAAGTCTCGAACGCCCGGAGAGTCAATTACGGCGCCACCCGTCGGTAGAGACAGCATGGCCGAGTTGACGGTCGTATGTCGTCCCTCGCCGGATTTCGTCGAGATCTCTGCGGTCCGCAGATTGCTGTCACCGAGCAGGCGGTTGATCAGGCTGGATTTACCGACGCCGGACTGTCCGGCAAAAATCGCCGTCTGGCCGCTGAGAACTGACGAAAGCTCCGCGATACCCTCGCCGGAGACGGTACTTGTTCGTATCACGGTGTAGCCGATGTCGACGAAGGTCTGGAGTTCATCGGCGTGGTCGGCGCGCGACTCGGTATCGGTCTTGTTCCAGACCAGCACGGCTCTTGCCGACGCAAGTTCGGCCGCGGCGAGGTAACGATCGACGACGAACCAGTCGGGGCGGGGCGCCGGCGCGGCGACGGTGACGATCATCGTGACGTTGGCCGCAAGCACCTCGACACGCCCCCTGGAATCCGGGCGGGAAAGAACGTTTTCCCGAGGTAACAGGTCCTCGACCAGGTAGTCCTGTTCGCCGGCGATCGGCGTCGCCGAGACGCGATCGCCGCAAACCACCTTCAGACGTTTGCCTTTCACTCTCGCCATGACGCGATCACCGCTAGTCAGTTCGATCTCCACCCGGCGACCGAAAGTTGTGACGACAAGGGCAGGTTGTTGTTCGCCCGTCTGCATTCGTCCTGGGTTATCTCGAACAGCTGCGAATAAGGCGCGAGTATGCCTGTGCCGCTGGGTCGCTGCACGGTCGTCCGCTGTTAGACTTGCGAATCCGGCCTCTGAGGCAGACACTGGCGCCTCGCGGCTTCCAGTCCAGCCTCTAAAGCCAACCTGCCGCGCGGGAGTAGCATGGCCGATTCGAAAAACACCCTCAGCGACAACCTGATCTGGATTGATCTCGAGATGACCGGTCTTGATCCCATGGCCGACAGGATCATCGAGATCGCAACGATCGTTACCGACACGGAGCTGAACGAAATCGCCGAGGGCCCAACGCTCGTTATTCACCAGGCGCCGGAGATCATGGATGCCATGGACGAATGGAACACCCGTCAGCACGGCGGGTCAGGTCTTACTCAGCGCGTGCTGGACAGCGGGACAACGGTTGCTGAGGCCGAGCGGCAGACGCTCGAGTTCCTGGCGCAGCATTCGACGGCTGGCGCATCGCCTATGTGTGGTAACAGCATCTGCCAGGATCGGCGTTTCCTGGCGCGTGAGATGCCGGAGCTTGAGGCCTGGTTCCACTATCGAAATCTCGACGTCAGCACCTTGAAGATTCTTGCTCAGCGCTGGTCGAAGGACGTCGCCGCCGCGTACAGCAAATCGTCGAGCCACCGCGCGCTGGACGACATTCGGGATTCAATCGCCGAGCTTCGCCACTATCGGGCAGAGCTGCTGAATGAACGCGCACAGGCGTCGACGTGACCGATGGGCTGCCAACGGCGCCCGCCGTTGCGAGAAATCGCGACGCAATTCTTGAGGTCCTGTTGCCGCAGCTTAAGGACCGCAACCGCGTCCTGGAGATAGGTTCGGGAACCGGGGAACACGCTGTCTACTTCGCCTCAAAGATGCCATGGCTCTTCTGGCAGACCAGCGACCGGATACAGAACCATCCGGGAATCCTGGGCTGGCTACAGGAGGCCGGCCTGGCAAACCTCGGTGATCCGCTGGAGCTTGATGTGAGCGCGGTCCATCGGCTGGACGACGCATACGACGCGGTTTTCTCTGCAAATACGGCGCATATCATGAGCTTCGAAAACGTGGCTCGAATGTTCGCGCTGGTCGGCGGCACGCTGACGGCGGGCGGGGTCTTCTGTCTCTACGGCCCGTTCAAGCTTGAAGGCGAGTTCACCAGCGAGAGCAACGCCGCATTTGACGAGTCGCTCAGGGCGCAGGACGAGAATATGGGTATCCGCGATCTCGAAGCGCTCGACGACTTCGGTGAGGGGGCCGGTTTGCTTCGGCACTCGCTGCAACCGATGCCGGCCAACAACTTCATGGTCACATGGATTCGCCGTCAGGCAGACTGAGCATCGGCTACCAGGTGTCGCTTTTTCGCGTCACTGGTGACTTATGAACGCATGTCTTATGATTTCGGGCTTCGATTCGGGCACATCAGGAACCACCGAGAATGAAACTTAGGGCGTTCGCAACGCTTCTCGTCGCCATCGGCTTTGCCAACGTGGCGCAGGGCCAGTCAGCGTGGGTAACAGACCAGCTGGAAATCACGCTTCGCACCGGCCCCAGCACCTCCAATGCGATCCGGCTGTCGTTATCCAGCGGCACGCGTATCGAAATCCTGGAAGAGCTTCCCGAGGAAGGCTATACGAGGGTGCGAACCGCCGGTGGTACCGAGGGCTGGGTGATTAGCCGCTACCTGATGAACGAGCCGAGTGCGCGAGAGCAGCTGGCCGATCTGACCCAACAGCTCAGCAACGCATCCGATGAGGGATCCTCGCTAGCCACCCAGCTGAACGGGATCCGGGCCGAATATCGGGAGGCGGAGCAGACGATCGCCCGACTTGAGCGACAGAAGACCGAGCTGGAAGAAGAGCTCGCCGAGATTCGCCGCACCGCCGCGAACGTTCTTGCCATTGACAGCCAGAACCAGGAACTGCAGGAAGACCTGACCAATTCGCAGATCAGTATTGATCGCCTGAACGAAGAGGTACGAACGCTTTCGGGGCAGTCGCAGCGGAACTGGTTCGTGGCCGGAGCCGGTGTGCTGTTCTTCGGCGTGCTACTGGGTCTCTGGCTACCGCGCATGCGAACGAAACGGCGTTCGGGCTACGACACCTTCTAGTTTGCAGGGCAGGGCATTTAGCCCTGCAGCCGTGACGGACGGCTTAAGGATCAGCTGTCGGGCGATTGTCCGGCCAGGAACAGCCAGGTCTCGACTACGGTATCGGGGTTGAGCGACATACTCTCGATCCCCTGGTCGACCAGCCACATGGCGAGATCCGGATGATCCGACGGACCCTGGCCGCAAATGCCGACGTACTTACCGCTTTCCGTACAGGCCTTGATCGTCAGCGAGAGCATGCGCTTCACCGCTTCATCTCTCTCGTCGAACATGTCAGCGATGAGCGCCGAGTCGCGATCCAGCCCGAGGGTCAGCTGGGTCATGTCGTTGGAACCGATCGACATGCCGTCAAAGTGCTCAAGGAACCGGTCAGCGAGCAGGGCGTTTGATGGCAGCTCCGACATCATGACGATACGCAGGTCATCCTTGCCCCGTTCAAGGCCCTGTTCGGCCAGCGCGGCGATGACGGCCTCGGCCTGGGCGACCGTACGAACGAAGGGAATCATGAGCTGCACGTTTTTCAGCCCCATGTCGTCACGAACCTTGCGTATCGCCCGACATTCAAGTTCGAAGCAGGCCTTGAAGGCTTCTGAAACATAGCGACCCGCACCGCGGAAGCCGAGCATGGGATTTTCTTCCTTGGGCTCGTAACGATCACCGCCGATCAGGTTCGCGTATTCGTTGGACTTGAAGTCCGACATGCGAACGATGACGGGTTCGGGCGCAAAGGCCGCGGCGATGGTGGACACGCCTTCCGCGAGCTTGTCTACGTAGAACGACACCGGATCGTCGTAGCCAGCCATCTGTTCGTCGGCGGCTTCCTTGATATCTGCCGGCAAAGCGTCGTACTCAAGCAGAGCGTTTGGATGTACGCCGATCATGCGGTTGATGATGAATTCGAGGCGCGCCAGACCAACACCCTTGTTGGGGATGCTGGAGAAATCGAACGCGCGGTCCGGGTTGCCCACGTTCATCATGATCTTTACCGGGATCTCGGGCAGAGAGTCCAGCTCAATCTCCTGCTCCTCGAATTCGAGCAGCCCGTCGTAAACAAAGCCCTCATCACCCTCGGCGCAGCTGACGGTAACGTCGGAGCCGTCCTTTATGGTGGTGGTGGCATCACCGCAGCCGACGACCGCGGGAATACCAAGCTCTCGGGCGATGATCGCGGCATGACAGGTGCGTCCGCCGCGGTTGGTCACGATGGCAGAGGCGCGTTTCATGACCGGTTCCCAGTCCGGATCCGTCATGTCCGAGACGAGCACGTCGCCGGTTTGAATGCGGTGCATCTCATCGATGCTCTTGATGACTTTTGCGGTGCCGGTGCCGATTTTCTGGCCGATACTTCGACCGGCGGTGATTACGTCAGATTTGGACTTGAGCGTGAAGCGGTGGATGGTTTGTCCGCTGCGGCTCTGGACCGTTTCCGGCCTGGCTTGGAGGATGTAGAGCTTGCCGTCCGTGCCGTCCTTGCCCCATTCGATGTCCATCGGCCGGCCATAGTGTTTCTCAATGGTCATGGCCAGCTTGGCGAGTTCAATGAGGTCGGCGTCTTCCAGCGAGAAGCGCAGCGATTCCTGCATGTCGACATCGACCGTATCCACGGTCTTGCCGGGCTGCGGGTCGTCGCTGAACACCATCTTGATGGCCTTGCTGCCGAGATTCTTCCGCAGGATCGGATAATTGCCGGCATCGATCGCGGGTTTGTAGACGTAGAATTCGTCGGGGTTCACCGCACCCTGAACGACGGTTTCGCCCAGTCCATAGGAGGCCGTGATAAAGACGGCATCGCGAAAGCCGGATTCGGTGTCGAGCGTAAACATGACGCCCGCCGAGCCTATGTCACTTCGCACCATGTATTGAACGCCGACCGACAGGGCGACCAGCGAGTGATCGAAACCCTGGTGTACCCGATAGGCAATGGCGCGGTCTGTGAACAGCGAGGCGTAGACCTTATGCATGGCTTCAACGAGATTGTCGAAGCCGCGCACGTTGAGGAACGTTTCCTGCTGCCCCGCAAACGATGCGTCGGGCAGGTCTTCGGCGGTCGCGGACGATCGAACCGCGACGGCAATGTCTTTGCCGCCGGACATCTCGTCCCAGGCGGTCTGGATCGATGAAAGCAGGGCGTCGGGCAGGCGGGTCTCGAGTACCCATGAGCGAATAGCGGCGCCGGCTTCCGTCAGGGCGCCGATGTCATCGACATCGAGATCGGCAAGGGTTTT
>CAZFVT010000134.1:0-8450 GCA_964522355.1 uncultured Woeseiaceae bacterium
GACCACAACGTTGTTGCGGCGCTGGTCGAGCTTGATAACTTTGAATTCGAGCGTCTTGCCTTCGAGGTAGCTCGGATCCCGAACCGGACGAACATCAACCAACGAACCGGGCAGGAATGCGCGGACGTTGTCGATTTCGACGGTAAAGCCGCCTTTGACGCGGCCGTTAATGACGCCGTTGACGATTTCGCCGTCTTCGTACGCCTTCTCGAGGACCGTCCAGGTCCGGGCGCGAATTGCTTTTTCGCGCGACAGGCGGGTTTCGCCAAATCCGTCTTCAACCGCATCCAGCGCGACTTCAACTTCATCGCCGACGGCGACTTCGACTTCGCCACCTTCGCTCTTGAACTGATCTACGGGAATGACGGCCTCGGACTTGAGGCCTGCGCTGACGATGACAACGTCATCGTTCACCGCGACCACGGTCCCCATGATGATGGAGCCGGGCTTTATCTGCTGACTGGCAAAACTCTCTTCGAATAACTGGGCAAAACTTTCTTCAACAACTTCAGAACTGGTAGTAGACATGTGAATAGACTCGGAACCCGATTTACCGGTATTCCACCTTGGTAGTGTCGCCTCGCCGCTTCCTGCGGCCGACGGTTACAAAAAAAGGCAGCAAATCCCTTACCGCCAACGTTAAAAAAACTGTGTACGCTTCCTAATCCGGGACACGTTCAGCCACCCAATCGAGTACTGCCTGGGTGACTTCATCGATGGACAGATCGCTGGAATCCAGCACGTGCGCGTCCTCCGCCGGGCGTAACGGTGCGACTGATCGTTCTGAATCGCGCCGGTCCCGTTCGGCGATGTCCCGCGAAAGGGCGGCGAGATTAACACCAATACCCTTGTCTTTCAACTGCTTATACCGCCTTTGCGCACGCTCCTCCGGGGTTGCCGTCAGGAACACTTTTGCCGGCGCATCCGGGAACACCACGGTGCCCATATCGCGCCCGTCTGCGACCAGTCCCGGGGCCTGCCGAAAGCCTCGCTGGAGCGCCAGGAGAGCATCGCGGACGGCCGGTTTCGCCGCTACGGTAGAAGCCAGGCGACCGGTTTCCTCGGTCCGCAGAATGTCGGTGACGTTCTCACCGGACAGCCAGACCTCCTCCTCGCCCGCCTCGTCGGCGCCAAATCGGACGTCCAGGCTGGCCGCAAGTGCAGCCAGCGCCTTGTCATCCTCAAAATCAGTCCCGGACTTTTCGGCAGCGAGGCCCGTGAGTCGATAGAGAGCACCACTGTCGAGCAGCGCCCAACCGAGGCGGGAGGCCACTCGCCGGGCAATCGTGCCCTTGCCGCTGCCGCTGGGACCATCCAGCGCCAGTACCGGTATTTGGCCGTCGGTCACGAGCCGCTGCTGCCGGAAACCTCAACGCTACCGCCGATCGCGGCCAGGCAGTCGGCGAAGCCCGGGAACGACGTGCCGACCGCATCCACGTCGCGAATTCGGACCTCGCCGGAGGCCCGCATCCCGGCGATGGCCAGCGACATGGCAATGCGATGATCTCCCCGGCTGTCGATCTCACCCCCGGTGAAATCGCCGCCGAGAATCTCGGCGCCTTCAGGCGTGTCGTTCGCGGTGATACCGAGCGCCCGCAGGCCGCTGACCATGGCGTCGATACGGTCCGATTCCTTAACCCTGAGCTCTTCGAGCCCGGAAAACCGGCTGATGCCGTTTGCGGCAGCGGCAGCAACGAACAATATCGGAAACTCGTCGATCGCCAGCGATACGCGTTCAGCCGGAACGTTGATGGCCTTGAGCCCCGAGGCCCTGACGACGAGGTCGGCTACCGGCTCCTCGCCACACATGCGGGGGTTCTGCACCTGGATGTCGCCGCCCATCTCACGAAGAATCTCGATGACGCCCGTCCGCGTCGGGTTGACGCCAACGTTCCTGACGACGAGCTCGCAACCGGGACTTATAAGTCCTGCGACCAGGAAGAATGCGGCCGATGATAGGTCACCGGGCACTTCAATCTCTGCCGCCTTGAGGTCCTGACCACCCGCCACCCGAACGCGCCCTTCTGAAGCGTCGATAACCGCGCCCATTGTCCGCAGCATGCGTTCCGTGTGATCCCGGGTGATGGCGGGCTCCACGACCACCGTTTCGCCACGCGCGTAGAGGCCGGCAAGCAAAACCGCTGATTTGACCTGGGCGCTCGCAACCGGCAGCGGGTAGTGAATCTCGGACAGTCGATGACCGCCCTCGATACTGAGCGGAGGCAGGCCCTGCTGACTGTCAATCTTCGCACCCATCATGGCCAGCGGCGTGATAACCCGCTTCATCGGCCGCCCGGACAGCGATTGATCGCCCGTTAACCTGCTATTGAACGCCTGCCCGCTGAGGAGGCCCGCAAAAAGCCGCATGCCGGTGCCGGAATTACCGAGGTACAGATCATCATCGGGTCCCGCCAATCCATCCTTGCCCACGCCATGGACGACGGCATGCGTCTCCGACGGACGATCGATTTTGACACCCATCGCCTGGAGTGCCGCCAGGGTTGCCAGGCAGTCTTCGCCGACCAGCAGACCCTTGATATCAGTCGTTCCCTCGGCGATGGCGCCGAGCATGAGGGCCCGGTGAGAGATGGACTTGTCGCCCGGAACGGTTATCTCGCCGCTCCTCGCGGCGGCGGGCGAAACGAGGAAGTCAGTCATGGGTACTCCGTTGCCGTGTGGCGGTCGGCTGAAGAGATGGTGCGTTAGCGAATCGCGCGCGGATAAGCGCCGATGACGCGGAACAGGGAACTTAGGCTCTCGATTTCCGCCAGCGCTTCACGGAGCGGTGACTCCTCGGCGTGCCCGTCCATGTCAACAAAGAACACGTAGTCCCAGTTTCGACGACGCGACGGTCTCGACTCAATCCGGTTCATGCTGATGCCGGCGTCCGCGAGCGGCTTGAGCATCGAATACAACACGCCGCTGCCCTTTCGGGTGTCCTCCGACGACATCATGATCGTCGTCTTGTCCTGGCCGCTGGGCGTGAGCAGTGCCCGGCCCACCACCAGGAAGCGCGTCGCGTTGTCGCCCTGATCTTCGATATTGGAAACCAGAATGTCGAGGCCGTAGACCTCGGCGGCTGCCTCTCCGCCGATGGCGGCCGTGCCATCCTCGTCACGCGCGCGACGGGCTCCAACAGCGTTACTGCTGACGCCAATCAGCTCGACGTGCGGCAGATACTCGCGCAACCAGCCGCGGGTCTGCGCCAGCGACTGCTCGTGGGCACAAATGCGCTCGATCTTGTCCAGCCCCTGCATGCGTCCCATCAGGTGCTGCTCGATGCGAAGCTCGATCTCCCCGTTGATCTTCAAAGGTGAGCTCAGGAACATGTCCAGAGTGTTGTTCACCGTGCCTTCGGTCGAGTTCTCGATGGGCACCACGCCGAAGTCTGCATCGCCGGACTCGACTTCCTGGAAGACCTCGTCAATGGTGCCGAACGGCAGCGCGCGGGCGGAGTGACCGAAGTGCTTGAAGACGGCCGTCTGGGTGAAGGTCCCCTCGGGCCCGAGAAAGCCGACCTTGAGCGGCTCCTGCTGGGCCAGGCAGGCAGACATGATCTCGCGGAACAGCCTCAGCATTTCCTCGTCGCGAAGCGGGCCATCGTTGCGCGCCTGCACAGCGCGCAAGACTTCCGCCTCACGTTCAGGGCGGTAGTAGTCGACCGCGGAAGCGAGCTCGCCTTTCGAAATGCCCACCTTTTGCGCATAGCGGGCGCGTTCGTTGATCAGTGCCTGGATCTCTCGATCGACCGCATCGATACGTTCGCGAATCTTGCCGAGGTCGAGCGGAAGCTCACCCGGGTCCGTGGGCTTGTCTGCCATTGCCTTTACCTGCTTTGAAGCACTCCGGTTCGGTAACCGGTAATAGTGACTGTTTTTCCTGTCAGGTTAAAGGCTTACCGAGGTTTCTGAGTGCCAGCACGCCGTCGATGGAGGCTAGCTTTTCGGCCGTCGCATCCGGCACCGGCCCATCGAGATCGACGATCGTGTAGGCGATATCGCCACGCGACTTGTTCAGCAGGTCCTCAATGTTGAGTCCGGCCTCGCCGAGCTCGGTCGAAATCTGACCGACCATGTTCGGCACGTTGGCGTTGGCAATGGTCAGTCGATGCGAGCCGGCTCGCGGAATATAGGACTCCGGGAAGTTAACGGAGTAGCGAATGTTGCCGTTCTCGAGATACTCCCGGACGTTGTCCGCCACCATGACCGCGCAGTTCTCTTCGGCTTCGTAAGTCGATGCCCCCAGGTGCGGCAACGCGATCACCTTCGGATGCTCGATCAGCGCCCGGGTCGGGAAATCGCACACGTAGGCGCCAAGCGCATCGTTGTTGAGGGCCGCCAATACGGCCTCATCGTCGACCACACCGCCGCGCGCGAAGTTGACGACGATGCCGTCGGGCTTCATCAGCTCCAGGCGCTGCTGATTGACTATGCCGCGCGTGGTGTCAATCAGGGGCACGTGGACGGAAACGGCGTCAGACTTCCGGAACAGGTCGTCGAGGGTCTCGACCTTTTCGACGCCAGAGGAAAGTTTCCAGGCGCTCTGCACTGTGATGTTCGGATCAAAGCCGACGACCTTCATGCCGAGCGCGAGAGCAACGTTCGCCACCTGCACACCGATCGAACCGAGGCCAACCACGCCGAGGGTTCGGCCTGGAAGCTCGAAACCAACAAAGCGTTTCTTGCCGGCTTCGACGGCCTTGTTCAGCGCCTCCCCTTCTTCGCTCAGTGCCCGCGTGTATTCGCGAGCATCGCAGAGATTCCGCGCGGCCATCAGCAGGCCGGCGACGGCAAGCTCTTTCACCGCGTTGGCATTCGCGCCGGGCGCGTTGAACACCGGCACGCCGCGTTCGCTCATCTTGTCGATCGGAATGTTGTTAACACCAGCGCCGGCGCGACCAATCGCCTGGACGGTGTCCGGTATGTCCCAGTCGTGCATGTTGAAGGAGCGCAGGATGACGGCGTCCGGCGACTGGATTTCCGACGAGACTTCGTAGTGCTCGCGCGGCAGGCGCCGCAGTCCGGCGACGGCGATGTTATTCAGGGTCAGTATCTTGTGCATGAGAGTGTCTTCTTTCCTTGACTCAGGCGTGGTTTTTTTCGAATTCCTGCATGAAGGCGATCAGTGCATCCACCGACGCTTCGGCAACGGCGTTGTAGATCGACGCGCGCATGCCGCCGACCGACCGATGGCCCTTCAGGTTCGTCAGCCCCGCAGCCGACGATTCCGCCAGGAATGTCGCGTCGAGCTCGGGGTCGGCAAGGACAAACGGCACGTTCATCCAGGAACGCGCGTCCGGTGCGACCGGGTTGCTGTAAAAGTCGGAGCCGTCGATCGCGGCGTAAAGCTTGTCAGACTTGCGCTTGTTGATTGCCGCCACCGCGTCGAGACCACCCTGCTCCAGGAGGTGCTCAAAGACCATGCCGGCGACATACCAGGCGAACGTCGGTGGCGTGTTGGTCATCGAACCGGAGTCCGCGAAGGCCTTGAAGGTCATAAGCGTCGGCGCGTCGGGACGATGCCGATCGAGCAGATCCTTGCGGACGATGACGACCGTGATGCCGGCCGGGCCAATGTTCTTTTGCGCGCCGGCGTAGATGACGCCGTAGCGGCTGACGTCGATCGGCCTGGACAGAATCGTGCTGGACATGTCGGCCACCAGCGGCACGCTGCCTGTCTCCGGCACGAAGTGAAATTCCACACCACCGATCGTTTCATTTGGCGTGTAGTGCAGGAAGGCGGCGCCGTCGGTCTTCTGCCAGCTGCCTTCATCCGGGATATGGCAGTAGTTGCTGTCGGCGGCATCGGCGGCCACGTTTGCATTGCTGAAACGAGCAGCCTCTTTGACCGCTTTTTTGCCCCAGGACCCGGTGAGCACGTAGTCAACGGTGTCCTCAGGACCGGCCAGGTTCAGAACCGTCATGGCGAACTGCAAGGTAGCCCCGCCCTGCAGGAACAACACGCTGTAATCGTCAGAAATACCGAGCAGTTTGCGCAGATCCGCTTCCGCTTTCTCGGCGGTCTGTACGAAGTCCTTGCCGCGATGACTGACCTCCATCACGGACATGCCCGTGCCTGCCCAGTCCGGAATGTCGTCTCGAATGCGTTGCAATACGGGCTCGGGCAGCGCGGCCGGGCCGGCGCTGAAGTTGTGTACACGGGTCATGCTTGAGTCTTCCCTGATGTCAGGCGGTGAAAAGGATTGCGGAGTTTACGGTGTAGCGTGTGACGAGCGTGTTACGAGTCTGCGGAATCGTCCGATTCAATGGCCTCGATCCGAGCCAGCCCGACGAGGCGCTGCTCGCTCTCCAGCCGAATCAGGGTCACGCCCTGCGTGTTACGGCCGATGACGGAGATGTCGGCAACCGGCGTGCGAACCAGGGTTCCGTTGGAACTGATCAGCATGATCTCGTCGTCGTCGGCAACCTGCAGCGCGCCTACCGTACGGCCGTTCCGGTCGGTCGTCTGAATGGCGATGACGCCCTGGCCGCCGCGTCCCTGGGTGGGAAATTCTTCCGGCGAGGTTCGCTTGCCATAGCCGTGCTCGGTGGCTGACAGGAGCATTCCGGAGCCAAGCACGCACAGCGCGATGACTTCATGACCGCCCGGCAGCTTGATGCCACGTACGCCGGCGGCGCCGCGACCCATCGGCCGCACGTCGTCCTCAGCGAAGCGAATGGCCTTGCCGTTACTGCCCATCAGCAGGATTTCCCGGCTGCCGTCCGTGATGGCGACGTCCACCAGGCGATCGCCGCGAAGATCGATGGCAATGATCCCGCTCGCGCGTGGCCGGGAGAACTGGCTGAGCGCGGTCTTCTTAACCGTGCCGCCACTGGTCGCCATGAAGACATAGCTGTCTTCGGAGTATTCGCGAATGGGTAGGACCGCATTGATGCGCTCCCCCTCCTCCAGCGGCAGCAGGTTGACGATCGGCTTGCCGCGCGCACCTCGGCTGGCCTGCGGCACCTGGTAAACCTTCAGCCAGTAAAGCTTGCCCTTGCTGGAGAAACACAGAATCGTGTCGTGCGTATTGGCAATGAACAGCTTGTCGACGAAGTCCTCGTCCTTGACCTTGGTCGCAGAGCGACCGCGCCCGCCACGCTTCTGCGCCTGGTAGGCATCAATCGGCTGCGCTTTGGCGTAACCGCCGTGCGACAGGGTGACCACGACTTCCTCTTCGGGAATCAGGTCTTCTTCCATCAGGTCGCTGTGATCCTGGTTGATCTCGGTGCGGCGCTCGTCGCCGTAGGTCTCACGTATTTCCTTGAGCTCTTCACGGATGACATCGAGCAGCGCGTCAGGATCCGACAGAATGATCGAATACTCTTTAATTTTCTCGAGTATTTCTTTGTATTCTTTGATTATTTTTTCTTGCTCAAGACCTGTCAGTCGCTGCAGCTGCAGGTCGAGAATCGCCTTTGCCTGGACCGGCGACAGGCGGTAGCCGTCGTCCGTAAGGCCGAAGCCATCGGCGAGGTGGTCGGGTCGCGTATCCATCGCCCCGGCGCGCTCCAGCATGCCGGTCACCTCGCCCGGCGCCCAGGCTTTGGCCATCAGACTCTCACGCGCTTCGGCCGGCGACGGCGAAGCCTTGATGAGCTCGATGACCTCGTCGATGTTCGCCAGCGCCACGGTCTGCCCTTCCAGGACGTGAGCGAGGTCGCGGGCCTTGCGAAGATCGAAGATCGTCCGGCGTGTGACCACTTCGCGACGATGCGATACGAAGGCCTCCAGAACCTGCTTCAGGTTGAGCAGCTTCGGCTGGCCGTCATGCAGCGCCACCATGTTGATGCCGAACACGGTCTGCAGTGGCGTTTGCTTGTAAAGGTTATTCAGCACGACCTCGGCATTCTCACCGCGTCTCAGCTCAATAACGACACGCATGCCGTCCTTGTCTGACTCGTCCCGAAGCTCGCTGATGCCCTCGATTCGCTTGTCGCGAACCAGGTCCGCGATCTTTTCGATCAGGCGGGCCTTGTTAACCTGGTAAGGCAGCTCCGTGACGACGATGCGCTCACGATCGCTCTTGCCCATCGGTTCGATATCGACCCGGGCCCGGATATGCACCCGTCCGCGGCCACCGCGATAGGCCTGGTAGATGCCCTGCGCGCCGTTGATGATGCCGCCGGTCGGGAAATCCGGGCCGGGTATGTGCTCCATCAAGCCCCGGGTGTCGATTTCCGGGTCGTCTATCAGCGCCAGGGTGGCGTCAATGGTCTCGGTGAGGTTGTGCGGCGCGATGTTCGTGGCCATACCCACGGCGATGCCCGCCGAGCCGTTGACCAGCAGGTTCGGCACGCGCGTCGGCATGACCGAGGGCTCACTCTCCGAGCCGTCGTAGTTCTCGACGAAATCGACCGTTTCCTTGTCGATATCCGCGAGGATCTCGTGCGCAAGCTTCGACATGCGCACTTCCGTGTAACGCATCGCCGCCGGTGCATCGCCGTCCA
>CAZFVT010000135.1:0-8432 GCA_964522355.1 uncultured Woeseiaceae bacterium
AATGATGAACCTCGGTGACGTCGGCGAAAAAACGGTACCGAAGATGAGCCTGCTCGCTCCCGCTGCCGACGGCGGCACCGTCTCAACCCGCACCTTCATACCGCATCGGGTGCACCACTCCATCGGCGTTCTCGGCGCTGCCAGTGTCGCCGCCGGCTGCTGCGTGCCAGGTAGCGTCGCCCAGGACGTGGCCGGCAAATCGTCGGGTGGTGTCCTGAACGTCGAACACCCATCCGGCTACTTCACGATAGACATCGAGCTTGATGTCGACACCGGCACTACTGCCGTCGGCCGTTCCGTTTTGCTGCGAACGGCCAGAAAACTCATGAGTGGGGAAATTTTCGTCCTCGAGGTCGACTAACTGATGCTGATCATAGACTGCCATGGACACTACACAACGGCGCCGCAGGGACACCAGGCGTTTCGGGAGGCTCAGCTTGCCCGCCTGGATGACCCATCGCTGCCGGTGCCTGGCGGAGCTGAGGTCAGCGACGACGAGATTTGCGAATCAATCGAGCAGAATCAGCTTCGTTTGCTCCGGGAGCGCGGCGCCGACCTGACCGTGTTTTCACCGAGAGCATCGGCGATGGCACACCACATCGGTGATCCTGATACGTCGATGGCCTGGGCACGTGCCAATAACGACCTGATCAAGCGGGTTGTCGATCTTTATCCGAGTTTCTTCGTGGGCGGCGCCCAGTTGCCGCAGATCGCCGGCGCGCCACTTGATGGACCGATCGAGGAGCTGGATCGCGCGGTCAATGAGCTGGGCTTTGTCGGCTGTAATCTCAGCCCCGACCCCTCCGGCGGGCATTGGAATTCGCCGCCGCTCACGGACCGCTATTGGTATCCGATCTACGAGAAGCTAGTAGAGCTGGATGTTCCGGCTATGATCCACGTCTCGGGCAGCTGCAACCCCTGTTTCCACGCGACCGGCGCACACTATATGAACGCCGACACCACGGCGTTCATGCAGCTTCTGCAGGGCAACCTGTTTGCCGACTTTCCCGAGCTCCGACTGATCATCCCGCACGGCGGCGGCGCCGTACCCTATCACTGGGGCCGTTATCGTGGGCTCGCGGACATGCTTAAGCAGCCCGAGCTTTCCGAACACCTGATGAAAAATGTGTTCTTCGATACCTGTGTCTATCATCAGCCAGGTATCGACCTGCTGTTTAACGTCATCGACGTCCACAACGTGCTGTTCGCCTCGGAGATGGTCGGCGCCGTCCGTGGAATCGACCCGCAGACAGGACATTACTTTGACGATACCAAGCGTTACGTTGATGCCCTTGAGCTGAACGACGGGGACCGGCACAAGGTTTTTGAGCTAAACGCACGTCGCGTCTATCCGCGACTCGACGCGCACCTGAAGGCGCAGGGACGATGAGCTCTCCGTCTTTCGTCATGGATGAGGGCTGGCTTGAATTTGACCCGAATCCATCCGAGCCGGAGTTCACGTTGCCGGAGGGTGCCGTAGACGCACACTGTCACGTTTTTGGTCCCGGCGACCGGTTTCCCTACGCGCCCGAGCGAAAATACACGCCCTGCGACGCATCCAAAGAGCAGCTCTGGCGGTTACGCGACCATCTTGGCTTCGCACGCAATGTCATTGTCCAGGCGACCTGCCACGGAGCCGACAACCGGGCGCTGGTCGATGCGCTGTCGGATTCCGGCGGCAGGGCGCGGGGCGTCGCCACCGTAAGGCGTGACGTCAGCGACGATGAACTCGATCGACTGCACGCCTCCGGCGTGCGCGGCATTCGTTTCAATTTCGTCAAGCGCCTGGTTGACTCGCTGCCGCACGAGACGCTCGAAGATCTCGGCGAGCGTATCCAACGTCTCGGCTGGCACCTGGTTATCTACTTTGAGGCCGGCGATTTACCTGAGCTTGCCGGCTTCTTTGCATCGCTGCCGGGTACGATCGTCTTCGATCACATGGGGCGCCCGGACGTAACCGGCACACCGGACGGCCAAGAGTTCGGCCTATTCCTGAACCTGATGGAGCAGCACCAGACAATGTGGGCGAAGGTAAGCTGCCCTGACCGATTAACCGTAAGCGGCCCACCGACCTACGATGACGTCGTCCCGTTTGCCAGGCGGGTCGTGGAGCGCTTTCCGGATCGTGTACTCTGGGGCACCGACTGGCCGCACCCGAACATGAAGTCGCACATGCCCGACGATGGCGCACTCGTGGACTTTATACCGCGGATTGCCGTAACGTCAGAGCTGCAGCAAAAACTCCTCGTCAGAAATCCGATGCGTCTCTATTGGCCGGAAGAGGCTAACGCGTAACCGGGGCAGGTTCCTCGCTACCAGGAGCAGTTCGATGAAGGTCATCGTGGCCGGCGCCGGCGCGTTCGGCAGAAAGCACCTCGACGGTATAGAGGCCATTGACGATGTTGAGGTTGTCAGCATCGTGGATCCGGTAGCGGACCTCGCTGAACGAGTCGCAGCAGACTACGGCGTTGATCACCATACGGCAGATCTCGATGAAGCCGTGGCCTTGCCCGGCGTCGATGCAGCCATTCTCGCGACTCCCACGCAGCTGCATGCGCAACAGGCAATTCAGTGCATGGACGCCGGCCTGCATGTCGAAGTAGAGATCCCGGTGGCCGACTCCTTTGCCGATGCAGAAGCCGTCGCCGCCAGGCAGGAACAGACCGGCCTGGTTTGCCAGGTCGGGCATACGCGTCGCTACAACCCGTCCCATCAATGGATACGTCGAAAGATCGCATCCGGCGAGCTGTTGATCCAACAGCTTGATGCGCAGACCTACTTCTTCCGGCGGCAGAATCTCAACGCCGAAGGCGAGCCGCGCTCCTGGACAGATCACCTGCTCTGGCATCACGCTGCGCATACGGTGGATCTGTTCGCCTACCAGGCCGGCGAGCCCATCGTGCAGGCCAATGCCGTGCAGGGACCACCGCACCCGGAGCTCGGCATCGCCATGGATATGTCGATCCAGCTAAAGACTGCGAGCGGCAAGATCTGCACGGTGTCGCTCTCCTTCAACAACGACGGGCCGCTCGGTAGCTTCTTTCGCTACATCTGCGATAACGGTACCTACATCGCACGCTACGATGACCTGGTCGACGGCTATGAGAATCCTGTCGACGTATCGGCAGTCGACGTTTCGACCAACGGCATCGAACTCATGGATCGGGAGTTTTTCTCGGCGATCACCGAACAGCGAGAGTCCCGGTCATCGATCGCGCAGGTGCTGGACTGCTACCGAGTGCTGCATGAGTTGGAGGGGAAGCTCAGCGCATAATCCCGGCGATCTGCAAGAAGTGCGGCTGCAGCGTATATTATGCCCTCGCCGCCAAGCCTGCTCCGGATTGTCGGGGCACTCGGAATCCTTTGCACAGCGATCTTGTATGGCAAGACCCACCATCAAAGACGTGAGCCGGCTCGCCGGCGTTTCCATCGGCACGGTGTCGAATGTCGTCAACGGGCATCCGAACATCAGCCCGAAGATGCGCGAGCGCGTCGAGCTGGCTATCGCAAAGCTTGGTTATCAGCCGAATCGTGCGGCAAAGAGTCTGCCAAAAGGACGCACCGGTCTGCTCGGCTACCGTATGCCCGAGGCGAAGAAGCTCAATCCCTCGCTGGATATTTTTCTGCACCAGGTCGTGGAATCGGCAGGCCTGCTGGGTCTGGAAGTTCTGTTATTTACCCCACGTCCGGGCCAGTCCGAACTTGAGGCTTATGAAGAAGTCCTCAATCGGGGTGGTGTTGACGCGTTCGTCCTTGCCGGCATCGAGTACGACGACCCACGCATCCGGTATCTCGACGATCGCAAGGTGCCTTTTTCTGCTTTCGGGCGCGCCGGGCAGCACGAACGCTCCGTTTGTGTCGATGTGGATGGCGCAGCAGGAACAGCAGCGGCCGTTGAGCATCTCCTCGAAACGGGGCGAAAGCGGATCGCATTTCTCGGTTGGCCGGAAGGCTCGTTGACGGGCGACGAGCGGCTACGTGGTTGGCATGAGGCTCTCGAGTTGGCGGGCCAAACGGCCGACAGCGACGCCATCATTCGTACCGATGACAGCTACAGCAAAGGGCGAGACCTTGCCGCCGAGCTGGTTTCGCAGGAATTCGACGGTGTCGTCTGCGCATCCGACACGTTTGCGCTTGGCGTCATGGCGGGGTTGCAGCAGATGGGCAAGTCACCGGGCAGGGACCTTGCCGTCATCGGCTTTGATGACGTCGCCGCGGCCGACCTCGTCGAACCGGGTCTGACCTCGATCCGCCAACCCATGGCCGCCGTTGGTGAAGCAATGGTCACCAGGCTGTCGCGCATTCTGGATGGCGACGACAGCAGTTCAGCTACGCTTTTGATCAAACCTGAGCTCGTCGTGCGAGGCTCAACGGCTGTTGAATAGTGACAGTCAGTTCCGGCTGTTTCTCCAAAGAGTTTGACAATCCGAATCTTAGAAGCTAAATTCCAGGGACTTGAATTTGAAACGTTTCAATTTCAAGCAAAGAACTAACAGGTTTAGGGCCTGACAGTCCATCAGGATCTAAAGCCAATTCAAACAATATGTTATAGACTCTTCGGTCATGCAACGCCGGAGCACAATGGAAGGGGGATTTCTCGTGATCTCGAGAATTAAAACGTTTCAGTACATAGTTCCGGCGCTGTTTACGGCGCTCCCAGCCTGGGTGGCGGCGCAGGAAGCCGCGGATGACGAAGCCAATCAGGGCGTGTTCGAAGAAATCGTCGTGATCGGCAACCGTCAGATCCGGTTGATTGATGCCTCGGTACCGTTTACTCAAATCAGTGAGGAAGACCTTCGACAGGCGGCACCGCGCAGTGTTTCCGATGCGCTGTTGCTCGTTCCCTCGCTGCAGACCAACAACGCGCTTGGCAATACCAATAACGATTTCCGCTTCCGCGGCATCGGTGCAGGCGGCACTCAGTTCCTCGAGTTTGAAGAAGACGGCATTCCGATCACTCGCGATGCACCAGATTTCCTCTACCGCATCTCCAACACCGCAACTGCCGGTATAGATGTCGTACGCGGCGGAAACTCGCCTATTCTTCGAACGGCGGCAATCGGTGCGAAGATCAACTTCAAGTACAAGGAAGGCTCGCTGGACGGCCACCAGGGCGACATCTTCTTCCAGACCTCGGACTTTGGCATGCGTCGTGGCGAGTTCTGGGTTGGCGGGCCGCTAAGCGAGCAGCTTACCTACTCGTTCGCCGGCCACTACACGACCGACGACGGCATTCGCGACGTCGGCTTTCCGGCAAACGCGGGCAGCAACCTGTACGCAAACCTGAAGTATCACTTCCGTGACGATTCAGGCCACTTCAAGGTGTCGGGCCGCAAGTTCAGAGAAAACGCGATCGTTTATCTCGGAACGCCCCTGCAGGGCAGCGCCAGCAACCCAGAAAAAATTGCTGGCGGGCCGGACGTGACAACGGGTTCCATCCTGAGCCGTGAGATCGTCCGCTCTTCCACGTACTGCACGATCACGGAGATCTGCACGCTTAACCTCGAGAACGGCAACGACAGCGAGATGACGTATGTCGGCACCGAGTTCGTCAAGAACTGGCAATGGGGTGACGCAGACGTCGAGTTCGTCAGCCGCAATCGCTACACCGATGACCAGTCCGGATTCTCGGGCTACTACTCAGCCGGTTTCTTCCTGAATGGCGACATCCAGGCTGGAAACGGGATCGTTTCGAACATGCTGTTCGACCTTCCGTTTGCCATCGGAGCCCTGGGCCCGGACGTTGGCAACTTCGGATACGCGCTGCCCGCAGGCGTGACGCCGGTTAGTTACACGATGACCAATCAGCAGGGCATGATGCTCGATCAGGGCACGATCGACGCCGTGGCTGGGACCGCAACCTCGACGGCAACTTCACTCGCTAACGGCAACGGTCTCTTCATGCCGGTTGCTGCATTCAACCAGTTCAACCCGCAGCGCAGCTTCCAGCAGGACCTCGAGCTGAACCTGTCGTTCTCCACCGGTAACATGTCGCACTTCGCGTCCGTGGGTTACTACTACCTGGACTACGATCGCGATCAGAACAACCGACAGTCGATCCGCCTGACAGACGTTCGTCCGCAGGCCAGCCGCATCGACGTTAACGTCACCGGCGACGATGGCAACGACTACACGCTGACCGACCAGGGCTACCTCACGCACAATCACTGGCTTGGGCGTGAAGAACTGCAGACGGGCATTAACGCGACTTACCTGACGTATGAACTTCAGTGGGACGCGCTAACCGTTGACGCCGGCATCCGCCGCGACGAGTTCTCTTTCCAGATCGCCGGTACCCCGAACGGCCCGGTCTACGGTGACCTCGTGCCGATCCCCGAGCAGGGAGGGCCGGTCAGCCCGGCACAGCTGTCGATCTTCCGCTTTAACGGGCCGCTCACCGAGTGGGATAACTGGAAGACCGAGGAAAACAGCTACACCCTCGGCGTCAATTACCTCGTTACCGATAACTTCGGCACCTACGCCCGCTACACGGAGGGCTATCTGCCCGCACCGGCCGGTGCGACCAAAACGGAGGTTATCGAACTCGGACTGCGCTTCCAGGGAGAGACCTGGGACATCGCGGCCAACCTGTTCGATATGACCCAGGAAGGCGACGTCCAGGATCGCGGCATTGTCGTCGGCGGCATTGACACCGTTGCACGGGTACAAACCGACAAGGAGTCCACCGGTCTTGAGATCGAGGCGAACTGGTCGGTTACGGACTTCCTGACGCTGACCTTTACCGGCACGAACCAGGCCCCTGAGTTCGCCAGCGGCGCCTCCGTCACGGTGCCGCCGGGCAGCCCGATCGACCAGGAGGATCTCGATGAGGCCCTGGAAGGATTGACCGACTTCGATGGCAACACCATTGCCAACCAGCCAGAGACGCTGTTCAACGTCGGTGCTACGTACGACCTCCCGTTTGGCAGCTATGGCGACCTGGCGCTTAACCTGAATGCCCGGTACGTCGGCAGCGTGTTCGCCTTTGATGACAACTCCGAAGAGCTTGAGGCTTACACAAAGTGGGATCTCAACGCGAGCTGGGAGAGTGCGACCAGCGATTGGTACGCCCGGTTCAGCATCCACAACCTGACCGACGAGGACGCAATCGTCCGAGTCGAGGGTAACGCCGGCAACGCCTTCCCGGGCGCAGGCTCAACGTCTGACGGATTTATCGGTCGCTCCGTGCAGGGTCGCAACATCCTGTTTGGGGTTGGCTACCGCTTCGAGTAGCGAGCCCGGCATACGCGGCACGATGCGGTGGCGGTTCAGAACGTCCACTTCCCCCGGAACGTCGAACCGTCGCCGCCATCGTTTTCCCCGTCAACCAGGTCAACAGCAGCGCCCAGCCCTCCATGGAAAACGCAATTCGAAATCCGGTGACCGACGACAGCATGGCTCAGACGGATCATCTAAGGCCGAGCCTGCATTACACGCCGGCAAAAAACTGGATGAACGATCCAAACGGATTGGTTCAGACGAGCACCGGCTATCATCTTTTCTATCAGTACAACCCCAATGGGAATCTTTGGGGCGACATTGCCTGGGGTCATGCACGAAGCAAGGATCTGCTGACCTGGGAGGAGCTCCCCGTCGCCATCAATCCCGATGACGTAATGGCGTTTTCCGGGAGCGCGGTTGAGAGTGAGCCCGGTCAGCTGAAGCATGTCGGTATCACCGAACGAGCATTGGTAGCGGCTTTTACCGGACACCATCCGGCAACCGCCGTTGAAGATCAACGCATCGTCACCAGCATCGACGACGGCGCCTCATGGCAGCCAATCAGCGACGGTCCGGTCATCAACCGCGCACAGAAACATTTTCGGGACCCCCGGCTTTTCTGGCACGGCGCCAGCGAAAGCTGGGTGATGGCTGTCTCTCTTGCACTTGAACACCGGATCGCCTTCTATGGATCACGCGATCTGTTGAACTGGGAAGAAAGAGGCTCGTTCAGCAGCACCGACGCACCCGGCGTGGAGTGGGAATGTCCTGAGCTTGTGCAGTTCGCCGATCCGGATAAGCCCGGTGAGGAGCTCTGGATGCTGAAGATTGATATCTCCAGCGGCGCGCCGGCCGGAGGATCAGGGGGCAAGTATTTCCTGGGACACTTCGACGGCTATGAGTTTGAGGCGGCACCACGCATTCGTTCTTTTGACGAGGGGGCTGTGGCGACGGCATGGATCGACTACGGCGCGGACTTCTACGCGGCGCAACGATTCTCGAGTCTTCATTCGGACACGGCACCGGTTTGGCTAGGCTGGGCCTCGAACTGGCTCTACGCGCGCCAGACACCGGACTTTCCGGGTCGTGGTTGCCAGAGCTTGCCCCGGACTCTGCACCTGGAATCCAGCCAGGGAGGGTGTCGCCTCGCCCAGAGGCCGGTGCCGGGAGTCACGCGGCTGCGACGGGAACCAACCGTGTCCATACCTCTT
>CAZFVT010000136.1:0-8386 GCA_964522355.1 uncultured Woeseiaceae bacterium
GTCCAGCGAATCGGCCGCCATCACCACCTGGTGACCGGCGCCTTCCATATAGAACACCTCCTGAAAGAAACCGAGCGGGATATAGGCAATGCTGCGATCGAAGTCGGAGACGCCGCTGTCGAAGATGCCGACGACCGAGACCACGGCTGCGGCGAAAGACCCGTCGAGACCGCTGCCGAGCAAGGTCAGCTCATCGCCGAGCTCGACGCGAAGATTCCGCGCCATCACCTTGCCGATGACGATCGCCTCAGCGTCGTCTTTCGCCAGGTAACGGCCCTCCGCGACGAGGCCGGGAATGCTGGCAACGAGCGGCTCATGCTCGGGATCGACGCCGACAACCTGCATGCCAAAGCTGCGCTCCTCGCTGGATGCCAGCGCAAACGCGACACCGCGCGCACTGACGGCGGCAAGTCCGAGGTCCTGTCTTAAGCGGTCTGCCAGCGGCGCCGCATCCGGCACGACCTGGCGCATCTTGCCATCATCTTTATACCCCGGTGCCTGCACCTGCAGCGATCCCGTATACACCTTGAGGGTGTTTGCAATCATCAGGCCATACATGCCGAACTGCAGGGAAATCATGAACACCAGCAGCACGTTGGAGAACACCATCGCACCAAGCGTCAGCCAGGTCCGGCGCGGATGACGCCACAGGTTGCGCCAGGCCAGTCGCAGAGTGATTCCCATGACGCGGCTACGCAGGACTCACCGGGCGGCGCCTGTGGTCAGTTCCGCGGATTGCGCAGGTTCGAGAGCGTGAACAGGCTCTCCGAAAGCTCGACGTCGTAGGACACGTCATCGAGACGAATTTCCGTCCATTCTTCCTCGCTGTCCACCTTTTGCATGCGCTGGACAATGGCCACATTGCGCCCACCCATTTCTCCGACCTGCAGCGACTCCAGTTCCTTGACGAGTTCGTCGTCCTGATCGAAAAAACGATGCGCAAGGACAACGTAGTCTTCCCGTATGTCGAGCAACTCGCGCCCCCAGACGACCGCGGCGTCTTCCCGCGGAATGGCCTCGATCACGTAGACCCGTTCCGGCGGCTCGCCGCGAATCTCAACCAGCCGATGCGTGTACTGGTCGATGATGTCGTCCGCCCTCGAGACGTCCTTGTTGGAGAAGTCCGAACCCATCCAGCTCTGGTTCATCATCGACGAGGGCACCTTGATGACCCGGTTGATCTTCGGCGAGTAGGACCACATCCGGTTGTCATCCATCAGGGTGCCGTTGCCGCGATCTCGCGCGGGCTCTGTCACTCGCACCAGCGATCGTTTTTCGCCCTCGGTCCAGGCGCGCATCGACATGCTTCTTTCCCAGTCCGGCCGGTGAATGATCATCGTCATTTCAGAGTACGAGGAAACGCCTCGCCAATGCTGGATCGCCGAACGAACGACTTCGGTGGCATCGATCGGTTCGTCGCCGTGTGCGGCGATCGCGATTAGCAGGAGGAAAACCGTAAGCCAGGGGCGTGCTGGGGACATGGAGATTACATCGTTGAGCGGGTCAAACCAGTATTTCATAGCCACTCGGGCTGCTCCAGTGACGGAAAACCCCTAAGGGCTGGTGAGGCTGCCAGCACTGACGTAGGCTCAGGCAATGAACGACGCCACGCATCTGCGAACGCTCGGCCGCAAGGACATCGTCCTGTTTACCGTGTCGGCAATCCTGCTGCTGGACACCCTTGCTGCGGGCGCCATCATCGGCCCGTCGGCGGTGTTCTGGTGGATTTTCCTCGGCTTCGTCTTCTTTGTGCCCTACGGCCTGATCTGCGCCGAGCTGGGCACGACCTACCCTGAACAGGGCGGCATCTACGCATGGATTCGCGAAGCTTTTGGACGCCGGTGGGCATCGCGGGCCACCTGGGCCTACTGGGTGAATACGGCTCTCTGGATTCCAGCCAACGTGAGTTTGTTCTCGGGCGTTTTCGCGCAGATCTTCATGCCGCAGGCGAGCCTCAACGCCCAGATCATCATGGCAATCGCCCTGCTATGGGTCACGATGGCAATCAACATGCTCGCGCTGCGCATTGGTAAGTGGGTGCCGAATGCCGGCGCCATCATCAAGATGGCCGTCATTGCCTCGATCATCGTAGGGGCAATGTTCTATGTGCAGGAAAACGGTATGGCGAATGCGCTAACGATCGAGACGATGAAGCCGGTCTGGAGTGAAAGCCTGCAGTATTTTTCCGTCATCATCTACGGCATGCTGGGATTTGAGCTCGCCAGCGCCGGCAGTGAAGAAATGAAGAACCCGGCGCGAGACGTACCGGTGTCGAGCCTCATTTCTGGCGCAATCATCGTAATGCTCTACACCGGCGCGACGGTAGCGATACTCGCCGCGATTCCGGCGGCCGAGATCGACCTCGTCGGGGGGCTTCTGGATACGCTTTATCGATTCTTTGGCGAGTCCGGGGCGGGCGGAACGTTTGCGCTGGTGCTCGGCGTGGGCGCGCTTTACACGTTTTTTTCCAACAGCGTCACCTGGTCGCTGGGCTGCAATCGCGCCATGGCCGAGGCGGCGACCGAGCAGGAGTTTCCGGCGGTGTTTGCCCGTGAGATCGAGGCCAACGGATCACCGCTTGGCGCTGCGCTGATGATGGGCGGTGTCGGTACGGTCGCCCTGGTGCTCTACGGTTTCTTCGCTGAGTCGAATGCGGAACTCTTCTGGTCGCTATTCGCTTTCAGCGGCACGATATTCCTGTTTCCCTACATCCTCCTGGTGTTTGCCTTCTCAGCCCTGCGGCGCAAGGACGGTGATCGGCCGCGCCCCTACCAGGTGCCGGGAGGGCCGGGGGCGAGTCAGTTTATAGCGGGGGTTTGTGCCCTGATCCTGCTCGTGGCGCTGGCCCTTTTCCTGTATGTGCCCGGCTCAGGATTCAACCTGCCGGTGCTGACGGGTTTCGTAACGGTGATGCTGCTGGGGGAGGTGTTGATCCGGCTTACCGAGAGTCGCCGCCGGGTCTAAGCCTGACGGCGACCGGAAATCATTGCCGACCTACAGGTTCTCGTGGATGACCTCGCCTTCGACAATGGTCATGAGGATACGTCCCTGCAGCATGTCAGCGGGGACCTCATCGGCCAGCACGAAGGGGTCGACGTCCATCACGGTGATGTCGGCCCAGCGGCCTTCATCGATGATGCCCGTAACGTCCTCACGGAAGCTCGCGTAGGCTGACCAGATCGTGTAGCCGCGAACGGCCTCGTCTGCGTTAACCGCTTCCTCGGCGTGCCAGCCGCCCTCGGGCTGTGAGTTCTTGTCCTGCCGTGTAATCGCGGCGTGCAGCCCGTAGAAGATGTTGTGGTCAGAACCCGGGTTGTCGGCGTTGAAGGTCAACCGCGCATTCGCTTCACGCAGGGTGCGCCAGGCATAAGCACCACGAACTCGTTCGGGGCCGATGCGCTCCTCCACCCACCGCTTGTCTTCAACGGCATGCGGCGGCTCCATGGAGGCAATGATGCCCATCTGGCCGAGGCGCGGGATGTCATCAGGGTGAATAATCTGCGCGTGCTCGATGCGATGACGATACTGGCGAGTCTCCGGCGCTTCCTCGAAAACACGCTCAAGAATGTCCAGCGCTTCGCGATTACCGGCATCGCCGATGCCGTGGATGGCAATCTGGAAGCCCTTTTTCATTGCCTCGGCCATCAGCTCCTCGTCAAAGCCGTAACCGGAACCACTTACGCCGCGATGGCCCGGCATATCGGAGTAGTCGTAGAGCATGCGTGCGCCGCGAGAGCCCAGCGCGCCATCGTAGTAGGCCTTGACCGTACGCGTGACCAGGCGACTGTCGACATCGCTATCGGGGCCGCGCTCGATCCAGCGGCGCATCAGCGGCTCGTCGCGCAGCGACACCATCGCGTAGACCCGAATCGGCAGCTGCCCTTCTGCTTCGAGCTCTTCGAGCGCCGCCATCATGTCGGTGTCGAGGCCGGCGTCGTGAATCGCCGTATAACCATCCTCAGCCATCTGGTTAAGCCCGACCAGTGCGGTCTGCTTGAGCTGCTCGTGGGTCGGCTTCGGTACGGCGTTGCGAATCACGGGGACGGCACGGTTGAGAAACAGCCCGTTCGGTTCGCCGTCGTCACCGAGGCGAATCTCGCCGCCCACCGGGACTTCCGTCGCCGATGTAATGTTGGCCCGATCGAGCGCCATCTGGTTCGCCCAGCCGGCAAAGCCGTGCAGGCTGCCGAGAAACACCGGGTGATCCGGCACCGCCTCGCTCAGCAGCACCTTGTCAGGGTAGCGGTTCGCCCAGGCACCCTCGTCCCAGCCGCGGCCAAGAATCCAGTCGCCCTTCGGCGTCGTCTCGGCCCGCGCCACAACCCGGGCGATAGCCTCTTCCTCCGTCTCGACATCGGTCAGATCCACCCGTTCAATCGCAGCGCCGAGGCCGAAAATATGCGTGTGTGAATCAACCAGGCCCGGAACCACGGTTGCCCCTGCCAGATCGACGACGCGGGTCGCGTCGCCCTGGAACCGCAGAGCCTCCGTGGTGTCGCCAACGAACACGATCTCGTCGCCCTTCAGCGCCACAGCGCTCGCATCCGGTGCCCAACCGCCATCGTTTGGCGCGCTCTCATCGAGGGTGCCGTCGAGCGACGGTTCGTTCCAGCGCAGGGTGTAGACGCGACCGTTGGTCAGGATGATGTCCGCGCCTTCGGCAGCCAGCTCCTTGTCGGACTCGGAACTGCAGCCGCTGGTCAGGATGATGAGGGAGGCGAGCGCCCAGGATAGTTTCTTCATTACGTTGTCCGGTGGTGTCGAGATCAGTCCAAAAAAACCGTGCTAAGGTGATTCGCGATCTGCAAGGGTCAACGGGCGACGGCAGATCGACCGGCGACGGTTTAAAGTAAATCGAGTGTAGACGGGAGAGCGGGTGATGACCATGAAACGACGGCAATTCCTCAAGGGCGTGGGTGGTGCCACCCTGACTGCTGGATTCTACGGTGCGGCGCGATCGGCGGCCGCCGCGGTTGCGGCAGGTGAACCGGCTGCACCGTTCCCGTTTGCCGACGATCGAATTCCGATGAATGCCGCAAACCTGTGCCCGATGCCCACCGCTATCACGGAAGCGGTGAAGCGCTTCGGCGCTGAGCTGGACGTGGATATGAGCGGACCCAATCGCGGCCGCATCATGGCCATCAAGGAAGAGGCGCGCAGCGGCATTGCAGCCCAGCTCAGCGTAAGCCCTGACGAGATCGCGATTGTTCGCAATACCTCCGAAGCCAACAACATCGTTGTACAGGGCATCGACCTCAACGCGGGCGACGAGATCCTGCTGTGGGATCAGAACCATCCGTCCAATGACGTGGCCTGGGCCGTACGCGCGAAGCGCAGCGGTGTGAGCGTCCGCCACCTGTCGGTCCCGGTTGATGCGAATTCAGAAGACGAGGTCATTGACCGGATTGTCGCCGAAGTCGGCGCAAAGACCCGGGTCGTCTCGTTTACCCATATCTCCAACGTGACCGGATTCAGACTGCCCGCGGAAAAAATCTGCGCGGCCCTGCGGCGCGGCCATCCGGATCTTTATATCCATGTCGACGGCGCTCAGACCTGGGGTCATGTTGACGCCAACCTCACTGACATGGACTGCGATTCTTTCAGCGGCAGCGCTCACAAGTGGTACATGGGCCCAAGAGAGGTCGGCATCCTTTATGTGCGTGAGTCGAGCCAGGATCGGGTCTGGCCGGGTGTTGTCAGTATCCCCTGGGGCAGTGACGCGGAACCGTCGGTTGCCGGCGCGCGTCGGTTCGAAGCACTTGGACAACGCGACGATGCATCAATTGCGGCGCTTGCCGAAACCGTGCGGCTTCACGACGAGCTGACGCCCAGAGGTGTCGAAGCGCGTTCGCTGGAGGTTTCGGACCTGCTGCGTGAGTCGCTCATTGATCTCGACATCCCGCTTGTCTCATCGACCAATCCTTTGTTCCGAAGCAGCGTGATCATCATTAGTGCGCCGGCTGCGAACCGCGGACAGCTGTTGCAGAACCTGCTCGATGATGGCGGCATTATCGCCGCGACGGTCAACGGTCTCCGTCTGTCGCCGCATGTCTACAACACGGCAGAACACGTGGAACGCGCCGCCAACGCCGTGGCGCGATCGCGCGACCTGCTCGGCTAACCGCATCATTCAGGGCAATCGACATTGGTAGCAATGAACTCGCAGATGCTGGAGCTCGGTACCCGGGCACCGACATTCTCTTTGCCGGACGCGGACGGCAATATCCATTCACTGGCTGATGCCGGCGACGCAGATGCCTTGCTTGTGATGTTCATCAGTAATCATTGCCCGTTCGTCAAGCTTGTGGCCGATGAGCTGGCCGCCGTCGGCCGCGACTACGCCGATCGGGGCGTGGCCGTTTTTGCGATCAACAGTAACGACGTGGAGCGCTATCCGGCGGATGCACCGGAAGCGATGAAGAGAGAATCAAAAGACCGGGGGTACGGCTTTCCCTACCTGCTCGACGAATCGCAACAGGTGGCCAAGGACTATCGGGCTGCCTGCACGCCGGACTTTTACCTCTTCGATCGCTCACAGGCGCTGGTGTACCGCGGCCAGCTGGATGGCAGCCGCCCGGGCAACGGCGTAGCCGTGACGGGCGCCGACCTTCGACAGGCGATAGATGCCGTGCTCTCAGGCGCCGAAGTTGCTGCCGATCAGCGACCGAGCATGGGCTGCAGTATCAAATGGCGCCCGGGCAACGAGCCCGAGTACTAGCGCTCACAGACGAAGGTCTAGTCTTCGACTGGCTGGCGCCTGGCCAGCTCAAACTCGGCATCTCGCTGCGAGCCGATCAGTATGGCGATCCAGCGCGTGTTCTCACTGCTCTCCAGCGCCATCTTGAGAGTCATGGTCAACGGCACTGACAGCAGCATGCCAACCGGTCCGAAAACCCAGCCCCAGAACACCAGGCTGATAAACACGATGAGCGGCGAAATGCCGACGCCGTAACCCATCAGCCTGGGCTCCAGGATAGTGCCGTAAACCGTGTTGATCGCCAGGAACAGGATCGCCGTGCTGAAGGCCTCGCCGAACCCGAGCTGGATCAGCGCGACCAGCACCGCCGGCACGGCGGCAATGATCGACCCGATGGTCGGCACGTAGTTGAGCAGGAACGCGAACATTCCCCACAGCAGAGGAAAGTCGAGGCCAATCCAGTAAGTGCCGAGGCCTGCGGTAATGCCGGTGGCGATGCTGACCAGCGTCTTGATGCCCAGGTAGCGGCCAAGGTTCTGCAGAAAATCGCTGGCGCGTCCCAGGTTTTCGTTGTTGCTGCCAACGGCAGCCTGCATCTTCCGCCGAAAGCCCGACGCTTCGAGCAGGATAAAGACCATCGTAAACAGAATCAGGAAGGTATTGGTCAGGACATCGCGCAGCGCATTGAGCAAATTGGCGGCGAGCCCCATCGCCCAGCCGGGATCGATTACGTCGCTCAGGTTTTCAATAGTCTCACCGTCTTCAATAAAGCGCGCCGCGAACTGCAGGGACTGGTCGATAATCACGTTCAGTCGCGCCTGGTAATTCGGCAGCGCGGCGGTGAATTCCGCGATCGACGAGCCGAGAATGGCGCCTACGACGGTCAGCAGGATGACCATGATGGTGACGATGATCAGAACGGCAATGAACGACGGCACGCGATGGCTTTGCAGCCACAGCGTCGGGCGAACCGTCACCATGGCGAGAAACACCGCCAGCAGGAAGGGAATCAGCACGACCTTGGCGGCCTGCATGCCGAAAATGACGACAACGACCGCCGCTATGCTGACAACCGCATTCCCCTGCCGTGCGTCGATGGCATCCATCGTTGCCAAGAACCCTCTCCCCTGATGAGAGCGAAGCTATCGTGTCTCGACAAACCGCACAAGACTGACCGGCCCTGCCGCTGCACGACGATTGCCAGATAAAGAAAAGGCCGGGGCTTTACGCCCCGGCCTTTTGCTCCCCCGCGCCGCCTGGTCGGCGGCGACTTTTCCCTGAACTTACATGGACCAGTTAAGGCCTACGAACAGCGAGCGACCCCGCGGGCTGACCGGCCAGGCGGTCTCCGTCAGGAACGGCTCTTCGTCGGTGACGTTAATGATGCCGCCGTAAATCTGCAGCGTGTCGCTGAAGGCAAAGTTCGCCGTCAGGTCATGCGCCCAGAAATCGTCCGAGAAGCCCGCCGGGCCATAGACGAAGTCGGCGTCTTCGACTTCCACATCAGCCAGCCCCTGGCGATCCTGGTAGCGCGACTGCCACTGGGCGGAAAACGGTCCGAGCATCCAGCCGGCGGTAATCGTGTAGGCCAGTTCCGGACGACGCAGCTCGCCGAGCTCGGGATCGACCAGTGACGGATCGCCGGGATCGAAGAAGAAGTCCAGCTCGTTGACCGAGGTGCCGGCAACG